>VSOD01000477.1 GCA_009774655.1 Lachnospiraceae bacterium | reverse complement strand
TCTCGTGGGCTCGGATTTTTGTATAATTGACAGATATCCTTTTTATAAAAACGGAGGTATAAAAATGAAGGAACAATTTATATGTGAAATTCTCCATTATTTACCATCATTTTCGGCAGATCAGCTGTCAGAAATCAGGGAAGCTATACGCATAGTGCTATGCAAATATGATCTCGGCACAAAAGAAACATCCTTACAGGTCGTTGATAACAGCAGTCTACACTACCTGCAGATGTATCTGGAATCCTGCGAACAAGCCGGAAAGTCATATGGTACAATAGAATTATATCAATTTCATTTGTCTCATTTCCTGTCGTATGCAAATAAAGATATCCGGAATATCAATGATGATGATGTCTATACATACTTATACAATTACCGGCACAAACGTAACGTAAGCAATTCCTATATTAATCAGCTACGTTTAGTTATAAATGGTTTTTTTAAATGGCTCATCAAAAAAAGACTCTTATCCTCAAATCCTGTTGATGCAATCGATCCGACAAAATGTCAAAAAAAAGTTAAGAAGCCCTTATCGGCAGAAGAGGTTGAGCGCCTCCGTTCTGCCTGCAAAACTGAAAGAGATCTCGCAATAATCGAATGTCTTTACAGTACAGCTGTTAGGGCCTCTGAACTTTTGCAATTAAACCGTTCTGATATATCCTTTGCGCGTGATGATATTATCGTCCTTGGAAAAGGCAACAAAGAGCGGGTTACCTTCCTTAATGCGAAATCACACATACATTTACAGAATTATCTTGAACTACGGACTGACGATAACCCTGCCTTGTTTGTCAGTAGCAAAGCACCTCACGACCGTCTAACACGGCGCGGACTCGAAAGCATCATCAATAAGATTGCCTCGTCTGCAAATGTTGAAAATGTCCATCCGCATAGGTTCCGGCGTACAAGCGCGACTGATCTTCTTAACGCTGGTATGCCGATTGAACAAGTACAGGAATTGTTGGGTCACAAGAGCATCGAAACGACTCGAATCTACTGCACAATCAACCAGGAAGCCGTAAAACATAATCACAAGCGATACATGAACTTCTGATATCTTCTACTCTTCTTCGGCCTGCTCAACAGGAGGCCTGTTTTTTGTGCTTTAATCTACACAAAACAATAGTGAGGCCGTTCCCGTGGTTTTATTTGCGTCCATGGACTCAACTTCTTCACGTTTATATAGATGAGATACCTGATCCAGTCGTCAAGCACGATCCCGGCCATTGACAACGGGATCCACAGAAGAAAATAATATAAACATATCTGGCCGTACAGATTAAAAGGCAAGTCTGAATAATCCCAGACTCCCCAACCAAGCCATAGATTGACTATACATCCTGTTAAAAACTCAAGTCCTGTAATGATGCAGGCGCCCACCACGGATTGCCGCAAAAGGCACCAGTGCCAAGGAATCTTATACTCATTGAGCAAGCCTAGCACTACAAATCCACCACCACCAAGTATAAACATGCTAAAATGCGTATATCCACGCCATAGTATTTCTATCCAAGTGTATAGCCTCCCACCAATAAAAAATAACAATGACTCCATCTTATTACTCCTGTTCTGCTCTTGCCCTAGTCGCGATCATAGCCTTCAACGGATTAGACTGATATTCGACCGGAATATCCATACCATATTCTACGTCTGCAACGGCTTCTTTTGTTTCAAGCGATCTGATATAGATACGAAGATCACGGAAATACGTTACATGCCACGTCACATAGGACACTGCTTTTTCTGCGATCATGGCCATGTCTGCATTGCTGTAAAACTTACAGTGCTCATCCTCATTGCTGGTATGCCAGCTGATCAGTTCCGTGCCTGATGCCACCTGTGACTGCAGTCCCATAATGCGCATCTGGTCACGATCTGTTAGATCAAAATGATCTGTCGTGCCATCTGTGAGTGTTACGTCTATTCCGGCTGTAATAATCTGCTGCTGCACTGCATTCATCTCAGCAACTTTCGCTTCCTTTACCTCTTCTAAAGTTTCTACATAACTAAAATTTGCCTGAAATGTTACGTTACCGTTGATTTCTCCAGTTTCCGGAATTTCCGGATTCCATCCGGAAAAGACATAATTTTCTTCCGGTAACGGAGACGGAAGAACCAGCTTCTCATACAGATCCACAGCCTGTACCTTTCTTCCATCTACCGTACCCCCTAATCCTGCCGTAAATGACACGATCGGGACGGGAACGGTATATACGCTACCATCATTCGAAAACTGCGCACCGCCTTCGATTTCACGATAAACTGTCTTATAATCTGTATGATCTCCGAGAACATCTTCTGAGCCAACACGACAGCAAACGAATCCTTTTCGCTTCACAGGAAAATCACCTGTGATCTGAATGATATTCTTACTGATTTTTTTGAATGAAATAATATAGCTTGTTTTTTCACCAGCGTATTTCAAACTAAGCATATCTTTTCCTTTCTCCCATTTCAGGGCAAAACAATAGAGCCTCACGGCCCTGATTAATAGTTACTTTTTGGGGAACTCCTTGCTGCATTAAATAATAAATTAACGTTCCCAGACGGGGAATCATTTTATCTGGATGTAAAAGATGGAGAGCGTGGGTACAATTCCGATCCTGCACGGGGTGCGGATACATTCCGCCCTTTTAAAATACCGTTGCAAAAAATACATCTCGGAAATGGTACAAGTAATTCTGCCCGTACCTTCTCTGCAAAGTCGATCAAAGGATATAAAAAGCTAACGAACGCGAACTTTGCAATAGTCGCAACAGGTGCAAGCTGTTTTAACTACGGCGGAACTGGGGGGTATGGATCATTATCGTTATCTTACGATCAAGCAAATGGTATTGTTACTGTAAATCAATATGTTGCATTTTGCTCTTATGCAGACAGGCCTCAGTCTTGGTATGTAGGTTATGCTCTATATGCATATGTCTAAATCGTATTAAGCCGCCCGAATAACTGCATGCTATGTTTTTAAATTACTTCATACAATGTAATCGTTACGGTGGAAGACCCACCATTAAAAGGTGAATTATGTGAAATAGTAATTGATGATTTATTGCTGATATCTGTTACAGCCCCTGTATCAGAACGACGCATATATTTATATCCCGGATTTGGAAGCACTAAGTTGCTCCATGCGTAATCAACATGAACACTTGCTGCAGTGCTTGATGTCAGTTGGATAGTCATACTGTCAGGTAGTATGTCACCCAATTTTTTTCTCACTGTATCAGCACCATCCTTTATTTCTGCATATAATTTGCCCCCGGTGTAATCAAATGACAGATTGCCATGCATTAATTTATTATTTATTTCACCAAGAAGCAATGCTGATGGGATATTCTGCTCATCCGTGTTTGCCTCGATCTCCT
>VSOD01000476.1 GCA_009774655.1 Lachnospiraceae bacterium | reverse complement strand
CCCCCCCCCTCAAGATCATCATGCCAAAAGATGCGGAAAAATGTTAATGCAGACAAAAAAGGGAAAAGCAAAAAAAGTAACGCGGGAAGGTGGATGATAAGTATGAATCATGTGGAGAGAAGAGATGCACAGATGGCATATATTTCGGATGAAAGTATTTTTGAGGAACAGGCGGTATGCAGGAAGAAGCTGCAGAAGTTAAACTTTATGGACCGTTCTGATTTTGACGGCCTTGGAGAGGCGGTGAAGGATCTTCTGGGAAAGTCGGAGGGTGCTTTTATCAATCCGCCTTTTTACTGTGATTACGGCAGCCATATTGAGGTAGGCAGGAACTTTTTTGCCAATTATAACTGTATGATCCTGGACGTGGCGAAAGTGAAGATCGGTGATAACTGTCAGATGGCGCCTAATGTAGCCATCTATACGGCGGGGCATCCGGTACATCCGGTCACCCGTAATTCTGCCTACGAGTACGGCAGGGAAGTGACCATCGGTGATAATGTCTGGCTGGGCGGCAACACGGTGATCTGCCCGGGCGTGCATATCGGCGACAATGTGGTGATCGGCGCCGGCAGTGTGGTGACGAAGGATATTCCGGACTGGTCCATCGCCGCAGGCAATCCCTGTCGCGTGATCCGGAAGATTACGGATGCGGACAAGAGGAAGCTCTTCCGGGATGAGGAAATCGATAACGAGGCCTGGGCGGATATCTGTGACAGGATGGAATTTTGAGAACGGGATTTCCAGAATGGGATTTTGTGCAGAAAAATGTTGCAGACTGTGCGAAAATGTAGTATAAAGAAAGAAGATCGCAGTGTAATAGAATAGCAGGGGCGCTGGACACAAGTCCGGCTGAGATGCAGAGGCGTAATGTCGCTTCCGGTCCCTTGAACCTGATCCGGGTAATGCCGGCGTAGGAAGAATATTCGACAAATAGAATACTTGTCGTTTTTTTCGTACCGCGTTGTGCTGTTTACACCGCGGTACTTTTATTTTGGAGGAAACGACAATGACACAAAAAGCAACCAAAGTCCGCGCCCTGACAGAGGGCGCAATCATGATCGCTGCGGCTACGGTATTGGGGTATCTGCGGATTTTCCGCTTTCCCTCCGGCGGTTCCGTGGATCTGGCGCTGGTGCCGATCCTTGTCTACTGCCTGCGCTGGGGGCCGAAATACTCGCTGCTGTGCTGTTTTGTCAACGGCGTGCTGCAGTATTTTCTGGGAGGCGGCATTGCGATCTCCTGGCAGTCCATGCTGCTTGACTATGTAGTGGCCTATACGCTCGTATTCCTGTGCGGCTTCGGCGCCGGCAGGAAGCTTGGCTGGCTGTGGGGAACGCTGCTGGGTTCCTTCGGGCGCTGGGTATCGCTGACGCTGTCCGGCGGCCTGCTCTGGTACATGTACATGCCGGAAACTTTTCTGGGGATGCCCATGGTGGATCCCTGGGTCTACTCGGTGCTGCTCAACGGTGTGCTGGTAGTGGTGGTAATGGCGGTGGATCTGGTGGTGCTGGGCATTATGCAGAGTGTTCCGGCCCTGCGCAGGCAGGTGCTGGCGAAGCAGACTGCAGAGTAAGGCGGTCGGTGCGACCGGCTTAAGGAGACGGTTTTGAGGCCGGATTGCAGCGGGAAAACAACAGAGTCTGCAAAAAAAGACTGGAAAATAAAATGCCATATTTGACAGGTTATACTTTGAAAACGTATAATAAAGGTCAGATATGGCATTTTATGTCAGCTGTTTTGCGCAGGCGGCAGCGGCGGAAGAGGCAGCCATGCCCATGCTTGCGAATCCTGCCGGCATATGGTAGTATGGCAGAGGATATTGCCGGAAACGAAAACGGCAAACGAACCGGTAAAGCAGCAACAGTACACGAATAAGGGTACAAAAACAGTAAAACAGTACAAAAGCAGTACAGCAGTACAGAACCAGTACAACAAAAACCAGATACAGACTGATGGAGGGGCGCATTATGGGCGGATTTTTTGGAGTGGCATCAAAGGAAGATTGTGTGTTTGACCTGTTCTTCGGGACGGACTATCATTCCCACCTGGGGACGAGAAGGGCCGGTATGGCTGTGTATGATGATAAAAAGGGTTTTGACAGGGCCATACATAACATTGAAAATGCTCCGTTTCGGACAAAGTTTGACAAGGATGTCAATACCATGCACGGTACCTTTGGCATTGGCTGTATTTCCGATTATGAGCCGCAGCCGCTGATCATCCGTTCCCACCACGGCACTTACGCGATCACGACGGTGGGTAAGATCAATAATAAAGATAAAATCATAGAGGAACTTTTTCAGAGCGGGCACGGACATTTTATGGAGATGAGCGGCGGCGACATCAATTCTACGGAGCTGGTGGCGGCTGTGATCAACCAGCGGGATAATATGATCGAGGGCATCCGTTATGCACAGGAGCTGATCGAGGGTTCCATGACCATGCTGCTGATGACAGGCAAGGGCATCTATGCGGCCCGGGACAGATACGGCCGCACGCCTGTGACCATCGGCCGGAAGGAGAACGCCTGCTGCATTTCTTTTGAGAGTTTTGCCTATTTGAATCTGGGCTATGCACCGGAACGGGAGCTGGGGCCGGGCGAGATCGTGGTGGTGACGCCGGAAGGAGCACGCACGCTGGCGGCGCCGGGCAGTGAGATGAAGATATGTACGTTCCTCTGGGTATATTATGGTTATCCGTCTTCCTCCTACGAGGGCATCAGCGTGGAGCAGATGCGGTACAACTGCGGCGCCATGCTGGCAAAGAGAGATGATGCGCAGCCGGATATCGTGGCGGGAGTGCCGGATTCCGGAACGGCCCATGCCATCGGCTATGCCAATGAGTCGGGGATTCCTTTTTCCAGACCTTTTATCAAATATACGCCGACCTGGCCCAGATCCTTTATGCCCACCATCCAGAGCAAGAGAAACCTGATCGCCAAGATGAAGCTGATTCCGGTGCATGATCTGATCAAGGACAGGAGCCTGCTTCTGATCGATGATTCCATCGTGCGGGGAACGCAGCTGCGGGAGACTACGGAATTCCTTTACCAGAGCGGGGCAGCGCAGGTACATATCCGCCCGGCCTGTCCGCCGCTTCTGTTTGGCTGTAAATATCTGAATTTTTCCAGAGCGACTTCGGAGATGGAACTGATCGCGAGACGCACGATCCAGGAGATCGAGGGAGAGAATAAGTATCCGAATCTGACGGCCTACGCGGATCCGGACAGCGCGGAATATCGCACCATGCTGGAAAAAATAAGAGAGAAGCTGAATTTCACTTCTCTCCGGTATCATCGTCTGGATGATATGATAGAGTCCATCGGTATGGACAGATGTAAACTCTGTACTTACTGCTGGGACGGACGGGAA
>VSOD01000475.1 GCA_009774655.1 Lachnospiraceae bacterium | reverse complement strand
TATTTAATGAAAACAATGCTCTTTTTACTGTTGGGGATGCTGCTTTTAGGGAAAACGGAAGATGTTTTATCATTGAAAATGAACTCGCTGGGGAGCGTTGAGGACTTTAACAGAACTTTTCGACAGTTTTATCGACTGGAAAAAAACAGCCTGCAGGCGGTCTTCCTTGGAAAAAGTACAATGAAATGGGCGGTTTCACCAATTCAGATTTATAAAGACAGCAATATCACAACGTATAACCTGGCGACCAATAAACAGCCCATACAGGCAAGTTGTTATTTACTGCAGGAGGTATTCGAAAACCAGTCGCCGGAAATCATTTTTTGTGATATCTCGGCTCTTTTTGAAAATACAGAGGAGGATTCTGCGTGGCATATTGTGATGGATAATACCCCGATGAACCGTAATAAAGTCAGTACGGCCGTTTCTTTGGCCGAAAGAAAGGCAGACGGGAAGGGTTCGGGATCATTGTCGAGAGTGTTCTTATCCATTATGAGTCCATTGTATTTTTATCATAACAGATGGGAAGGGTTGGTGCAAAGTGACTTTAACAAACCGGAAAATCCGGATTTTGATTACATGGCAGGCTACTATATGACATCTGCGGTCACGGGTACGGGACTTACTTTCGAAAACGTAAATGCAGAGGTGAAGGCCCTGGAAGCCAGTAAAGGATTTAAGCGGGAATACTGTGTCGGCGCTTACAAAGAGTATGAAATTGATAAGAAACTGTATCAGGTCACGCCGGATGAGAGCGCCGTGGAATACATGACGAAGATGAAAGAGCTGTGTAAAGCGCATGATGCAGAACTGGTGATGGTCAAAATGCCGACGATCGGCATGCCCCAGATTTACTATGCAAGCTGGTCATATGATAAATATCAAATGGCGAAAGCGATCTGTGACGAAATAGAAGTCCCTTTTCTGGATATGGTCTATGATGAGGCCTACAGGGTAGAAATTGACTGGAAAAAGGATGTGATTGACGGCGGGCAGCATTTCAATATAAGAGGCGCAGAGAAGATAACGGAATGCATTGCTGCGTACTGCGAACAGATTGGTCTGGAGAAACAGATAAACGAATACTACTGGCAGTGCGCGGAAGAATACGACAAAGTGAAGAGAATCTGTATGCTGCAATCGGAGTTTGACTTCGGGGAATACATAGAGCGTCTGTTGGAAAATGATGATTACACGGTCATTATCGCGGCTCAAAGTGATTTTCAGGCTTCTTTGACACAAGAAGATATTCAGAGTTTGAGACATCTGGGGCTGCAGAGCGTTTTCGATGGCGGTTTGAGAGATTCTTATATCGGCATTATGGATCATAAAGAGATCGTTTACGAAGCGATATCGAACAGAAAGACGGAATATGAGAAATCCATACCGGGGGGGGGCAAAATAGAGGTGGTCAGTTCCGGATTAAATACGGGTGCTGCTTCATCTGTTAAAATAGACGGAAAGGAGCATTCTGCCAACCTGTGCGGATTGAATTTTGTTGTGTTTGACAACAGTATGAATCTGGTGGTAGACAGTGTCAATTTCAATACTTCTGTTCCGGGAGCGGAAGGATATAGAAACAAGACAGTAATATCGGATTATCTGTGTCAGTATAAGCGGGCTGTTGCAGGCGGTATGACGAGAGACAGCAGATAGAAAGCGGAGGGAAAGGGATGATGAAAACCTTGAGAGAAAGAGTATTGCAGATTTTACAGGAAGTAAGACATGATGTGGATTTTGAGAAGGAAACAAAATTGATCGATGACGGAATATTGGATTCCTTTGATATCATAGCTGTCGTGTCGGAGCTAAACGAGAACTTTGAAATTGAAATCACGGCGGATGAACTGGAACCGGAGAATTTTAACACGCTGGATGCTGTCGTGGAACTGGTGGAGTCTCTGCAGTAGTGTGAGGTGTTATAGGTATATGGTTAATTTCATAAAGACAGGAGTTTTTGTTTTAGTGGGACTGATCATCCTGCAAAGCGCGGAAAAAGTTCTGGAAGGAAAGCGGAATCAACCATCGAATTTTGAGGAAGGGGCACCGCAGATCTTTCAACAGTTTTATGATTTGGAAAGAGACAGTCTTGAGGTGGTTTTTTTAGGTAAAAGTTCGGTGAAGCTGGCGGTTTCTCCGGTTCAGATTTATGAGGACAGCAGCATAGTAACTTATAATCTTGCATCCTGTTCACAGCCGATCGAATTGAGTTATTATCTTTTACATGAAGTATTTAAAAATCAAAGTCCCAAAATAGTCTTTCTGGATATTTCTGCACTATTTCGTGATGATACAGGAGAGGGGATCAGCTGGCATTTTGTGATGGATGAGATGCCATTGAGCATCAATAAGATGCGGGCCGCGTTTGCTTATACATACAGGGAGAACAGGAACTTGTTGTCGATCTTAAGTCCTCTGTATTATTACCATGCCAGGTGGGATGAATTAACGGAGAATGATTTCCGGCGGCAGAGTGATGAGGGCTATTATTACACGGCAGGGCAATATCTGACTTCGCTGGTGTCCGGAACGGGACTTACTTATGACAATGTTAATTCTGAAATACGTGCCATGAATGCGCGGGAGGGTATCAAAAGAGAATATTCGGACAATACATATTGTGAATATAAGATAGACGGTAAGTTATATGAAGCCGTTTTGAATCAAAATGCGATCGCATATATGAAAGACATGAAGAACTTGTGTGAGAAGCATGATACAGAGCTCGTATTGCTGAAAATACCGGCGATCGGTATGCCGCAGTCCTATCATGGCAGCTGGTCATATGATAAGTATTTAATGATAAAAGAATTTTGCAATGAAACAGAGATTCCTTTTTTGGATATGGTCTATGATGCAGATTATATGGCAGGGATCAACTGGAAAGAGGATACTGTAGATGGCGGTATACACCTTAATATACGAGGGGCGGAGAAAGTAACAGATTGTATTGTCGCATATCTGAATGAACAAAACCTGGAAAGAAGAATAGATGAACGGTATTATCAATTTACGCAGGATTATGACAGAGTAAAACAGATCTGTATGCTGCAATCGGAATACGATCTTCTTAAGTATATAGACCGTATCTTAGAAAATGAGAATTATACGGTTATTCTATCTTCGCAGAATGATTTTCAGGCGGGATTATCAGAAGACATTCTTGATGCTTTATCACGGCTGGGATTACAAAGCAGTTTTACGGACGGCGTAAGGGATTCTTTCATAGGAATTATTGATCGGCATGAAGTTATCTATGAAGCTGTATCTAACAGAAAACTGATATATGATAATTTCTTACCGGGGGGGGGGAAAATCAGAATAGTCAGTTAAGTCTTAAATGAGGGTTCTTATTGTTCTATTGCAATTGAGGGAAAAGA
>VSOD01000474.1 GCA_009774655.1 Lachnospiraceae bacterium | reverse complement strand
CAATATGCTGCGCATCGCCATCACACCGCTGCTGGGCAACCTGGGCGATACACACGGTATGGCCTTCCTCTACAAATATTCCCTGCTGGGGATTCTGCTGTATTTTATCTTTTTTGCCCTGGCAGTTCCCTCCAATGCCTACCCGATGGTGATCCTGGGAACCGTCTCTTCCGCGCTGGGATGGAGTTTTGCCGGGATCGGCCTGTTCGGCGTGCAGTTGGAACTTCTGGACGAGGGCAAAAGGGATATCCAGCTTTCCATCCTGCTGGCACTCTCCGGTGTGTACGGATTTCTGGTCTCCTTTGTGTCCGGATGCCTGCTTGATTTTCTGCAGAAGGTACTGGTTGCCCTGCCCGGGCGGCAGCTTTACGCCCAGCAGTTCACCAATGCCCTCGGCGCAGGGTTCCTCCTGCTCACCATTCTCTATCTGAAATGCCGGGTACAGAAAAGGGAACGGCAGCTGGAGTCGTAAAAAGGCGAAATGGCACCCGCCTCTTATCACGCCTGCTCCGCCTGCGCCTTCGCATTCATCTCCCGCAGCTCCTTGACTACCATCACCACAATGACCTGCGTGAGCAAAAACGTAAAGCCGTCCGCCACAGGCTGCGCCAGCTGAAGTCCCGTCACCCCAAAGAGCCTGGGCAAAACCAGGATCGCCGGGATGAAAAACAGTCCCTGCTTGCTGACCGCGGTAAGCGTCGCCCGGAAGCTGTAACCGATCGACTGGGTGAGCATGTTTCCGATGATCACATATGACTGAAAAGGGAGCAGACAGCACTGCATTTTCAACGCCAGCGCGCCGATGCGGATCACTTCCGCATCCTCTTTTCTGAACATGCGCATGATCGGCGTGGAAACGGCAAACATGACGACGCCCATCACCAACAGAAAGGCAAGCGCCACACGGCGGCAAAAAAAGTAAGACTCCAGCACCCTGTCATATCGCTTCGCCCCGAAATTGAATCCGCATACCGGCTGGAAGCCCTGGCCAAAACCAATCAGCGCCGAATTGATAAACATCATGATCCTCGTCACAATAGACATGGCCGCCACCGCCGCGTCTCCGAACCCGGATGCCGCCACATTCAGCAGAACAGAAGCCACGCTTGCCAGCCCCTGCCGTCCGAGCGTCGGCAGCCCGGCGGAAAGGATCTCTCCGTATACCCATCCCTGAAAAGTAAAATATTTCGGCAGCGGCTTCAATACATTGCCCGCACGGATCACCAGCACCAGCAAGATGATAAAGCTCACAAACTGACTGAAGATCGTGGCGATGGCCGCGCCTGAAATCCCCATGTCAAAACCGAAGATCAGGATCGGATCGAGAATCACATTCAGTACCCCGCCCGTGGTAATGCCGATCATCGAAAGTGCGGCATTCCCCTGAGAGCGCAGATGGTTATTGAACACAAACGACACGGTCATGTAAGGGGCTGCGATCAGTATGTACTTCCCATAGTCTTTCGCATATGGAGCGATCGTCTCTGTCGCTCCCAGGATCCGGACCAGCCTGTCAATATTGCAGATTCCCAGAACAGCCAGCAAAAGACCGAAAGTAAGGGCGGTATATACCGCCGTAGAACACGCTCTCTGCGCCTTTTCCTGTTCCTTTGCCCCCAGCATTCTGGAGATATAGTTTCCGCTTCCCATACCAAGCGTAAAGCCGATCGCCTGAATCATGGCCATCAGCGAAAAATTGACTCCCACAGCGCCGGAAGCGCTTGTGCTCAACTGGCTGACGAAAAAAGTATCCGCCATATTATAGATCGAAGTGATCAACATACTGATGATCGTCGGCACCGCCAGTCTTGAGATCAGACGACTGACCGGTGTCTCCGTCATCATCCTGTATTTCTCTTCATAACTCATTGCTTTCATCCTGTATTTCTCCGTTCTTCTTCTCTGTCAAAACTCAGCAGGGCAAAATGTCTTCCTGCTGATCTTTCTTCCATATTTTCAGGTATTCGCCTGCTGCCTGTATTATCATAAAAGGAGCTTTTTCGCTTCCTCGTAGCCGCCCACGGTCGTTCCCAGACCCTCACAGGCCTTCTCCAACGTCACCTGAAAAAACTGCATGGCACTCTCAATATCTGCTACAAGACGCCTGGCTTCACCACACTTTATTCCCTCGTTTCTCCCTTCTCTTCTCCCTGCTTCAATCCCTTCCTGCTTTCCCTCTTCCCGGCCTTTCCGCTCATATTGATCAAACAATTCACACATGCTTATTTCATCCTCCTCTCTGATGCCCTGTTTTTGGAGCCATTCTTCTACATTCTCTGCTACTTTCTGTTTGTCCACCGGCCGATCCGGCAGAATATTTTTTTGGAAAATAAGCATACGATCATCGGGTAAACCCCGATCATGAAGATTTCAATCAGACAGGAAACTTCTTTCCCGCAAACGATAAGAACTGAATTCACAGATTACATCTCTATATGCTTAATTCGATGATGACAGCATAACACAAAGCGGTACGTATTTCAATGGTATTTCGTAGAATTTTCAGAGTATCGGCGCACGGTCTTTTCCAGCAGGCACAGCAGACCGACCGTAACCACCAGCAGTAAGGCGCACCACGGCACCGTAAAGAGCTTCTCCTGCAACACTGTGTTTTGGGCTGTCAGATACACCGCGCAGTTCGCCACTCCATGAAAAAGGCAGGGGATCCGGAAATCATGGGTACGTTCATACAGCCAGGTAATCAGAATCCCCATACAGCAGCCATAAATTCCCTGCACCAGATTTCCGTGATAGATACCAAACATCACACCGGAAATGACAATCGCCGCGCTCACCGGCAGCCCTCCGCTCCCGCAAAAATGCCTGAGCAGCCGGTTATAAAGCACTCCCCGAAAGACAATCTCTTCCACCAGCGGCGATATCACCGTATACAGAAACAGTCCCACACCAAACATCACGCCGTACTGATTCTGCGCCGCTCTCTGGTAGCCGGCCGAATTCTGTACCAGTCCGGTCAATGACAATAGAATATTGAGTCCAATGGAAGAGGCGGCCGCCAAGGCCGCTGTCACTGACAGTACAGCCGCGGCGGACCGCCCATATAGTTCCTTATGCCCGCCGCTTTTTCGCATCTGCAGTTCGGCGCGAAACATTGGCAGCAGAAAAGCCGCCCCGGTTAGCATACTGATTCCATTGACTATTCCGGTCACAGTTTCTCCGTGCTCTTCCAACAGCTTTCTGACCGCTGCCGCTGTTGTCCCTGCATCATCTGCCTGCACGCCGTTTCCGGAGATTCCTGCCAGCATCTGCAGGCCGCAGGAAAGGAGAAAAAAGGCCGCCATAAATACCGCATAATATACCGCAAACGGCACCAGCACATCCCGGATTTCCCCGGGAAGATTCCCCTTTTTTGCTCCCATCCTCTAAACC
>VSOD01000473.1 GCA_009774655.1 Lachnospiraceae bacterium | reverse complement strand
ATGCATAAAACTCCGGAAAAATAAGCAGCCGCAGATCATAGCGGAAGAGTTGGAAGAAGAGCTTTCGGAGATAGAAAGGGTAATAGCGGCCCAGAAAAAGGTGGGCAGTTATGATGTAGAACAGATTTGTATGGCAATGGTTGAATAACAGAAAAAGGCGGCTTTTCATTATTCCGAAATGTGATGATTAGCATATTCCGACTTCGAGTCAAGTTACAAGCCCCGTCTTGGATATAGGCGGGGATTGGTTGAGGTTATCTATCTCCATAGTGGCCTCTGCAGTGGGCGATGTAGAGCCGTCCGTTTTCCATATGGTAGACGAGCCGGTCTTTTTCGTTGATGCGGCGGCTGTATTCGCCCTGCAGGTCGCCGGAGAGGGGTTCGGGTTTCCCAATCCCCTGCATACAGCCGTTCCGTTCGATATCCCGGATGAGCTGGTTGATGCGCTTTAGTATTTTTTTTATCCTGCGTCTGCCAGTAGAGGTAATCCTCCCAGAAATCGTCTGACCATATTTTTTCACTCATCGTCCACCTCGATTAGTTCGTGTGCGGTGCCTTTCCCGGCTTTTAGCTCTTGGACGGATTTCTTCACATAGGCCATGTTTGCCTTGGAGAAGAATGGGTCGGGAGTCTGGGTGATTTCAAACGGGATGCGGTTTTCGCGTAAAACTGCTTTCACAAAAAGATTGATCGCGGTAGAAGTATTCAGGCCGACGTTGGAGCAGAACGTGTCAAAGCTGGCCTTGTCTTTTTCGTCTACCCTTGCGGTTAAGGTTGCAAGTGCCATAGATATCTCTCCTTCCGTATTCAGGTTATGATTATTGTAACACTATTGTATGCTGGAAGCAAGCATATGTATTATATATAGAAAGTAATTTACACAAATTACCGGTTTTTATAAATTTTGTGGAAATGGAAAAAAAGCGAGTAACCCACATGAGTAAAAGATATTCCGGGAGGCATTTGCATGAACAGGGCGAACATGCAGCTGGTCTATCGCGGGAAAGAAGACGGGAAGCGGGAGTCGTATAAGACCGTCGTGGACAAGATCCGTACATGGCGGGGGAAGGTGATCCATATTCTGGAGATCGAGAACCAGACTTATGTGGATTATCATATGGTACTGCGGAATATGCTGACGGAATGCTTAAGCTACCAGAAACAGTGGAAAGAGAAGAGAGCTGTACATGTGGAGGCGAAGGACCTCAGATTTGGTACAGACGCGTTCTTCTCAGGGATGAAGAAGGAAGAGAAGTTCATGCCGGTCATTACGCTGGTGGTCTATTGCGGGATGGAGCATCCATGGGACGGTGCAAGGTGCCTGCATGAACTGCTGGAGATTGATGAGGAATTGAAGTCTTTTGTCACGAATTATAAGTTAAATCTGTATGACTGTCATGAGCATGATACTTTTGACGAATATCACACCGGTCTGCGTCAGCTGTTCGAAGTAGTCCGGTATGGCAGGGACAAAGAGAAGCTGCAGCAGATCATGGAACAGAATAAGGAAACCTACAGCAGGCTGGATCAGGATACGAGGGAGCTTCTGGAAGTGGTGGCAAAGATCAGGATCAAGGAGGAAGAAGAGGTTATGGAAAACGGCGAAAAGAAATATGATATGTGTAAAGCATTCGTAGATATGAAACTGGAAGGGATTGAGGAAGGTAGAAAAGCAGGAAGAGAAGAAGGAAGGCGATATCATTTGGTCCAGACGGTATGCATAAAACTCCGGAAAAATAAGCAGCCGCAGATCATAGCGGAAGAGTTGGAAGAAGAGCTTTCGGAGATAGAAAAGGTAATAGCGGCCCAGAAAAAGGTGGGCAGTTATGATGTAGAACAGATTTGTATGGCAATGATCGAATAAAAGGAAAAAGGAGTTGTAGCAAGAGTATGACCTGAATTTTATGTGGCGATTGTATTTCCGTAAGCAGCAGGATATAATGATAGTAAGCTTGGAGGTAAAGGAAGTATGGATGCATTGAAAAAAGAAGCAATTTATACGATATATGATATTTATGCGTTGCCTGATGGCGAAAGGGCTGAATTGATCGATGGTAAAATATATTATATGGCACCTCCAAGCAGGACACATCAGCAGATTTTGTTTTCATTGAGTAGAAAAATTGCTGATTTTATAGATTCTAAAAACGGAAATTGTGAAGTGAATATTGCTCCATTTGCTGTGTTTTTAAATAAAGACGATACAAATTATGTTGAACCGGACATTTCGGTTATCTGCGATTCGTCTAAGTTAGACGATAAAGGCTGTCATGGTGCACCCGACTGGGTGATCGAGATTGTTTCTCCCGGAAATAAACCAATGGATTATTTTACAAAGTTGTTTAAATATCGAACAGCGAATGTAAGAGAATATTGGATTGTTGATCCTGCAAAAGAGAGGGTTATAGTATACGGGTTTGAAAATGAAACAATGGAAGAATACACTTTTGTTGAAGATATACCGGCTGGAATTTTTGAAGGTTTTTCGATAAGGGTATATTAAGGTGTCTCATACTGTCCTGAAAGAGGAGTCGAGTTGTTTGAACTTTTCAGATGACTAAGGAATTGGGGAGATTGGAGAGAGACTACCCGCCAATCTCTTCAAACAGGTCATCATACGTAATTTTGACATTAGGGAAGTGAAGGATTTTCAAATCACTTTTATTTTCCTGGGTGATAATGTTCCACAAATAGTATTGCGGAGTATTATTCTGGTAATCAAGCTCGTAAATTTCAACTTCCTTTTTTCTCCAGTCTACGATCCAATATTCCTCAATTTCCTGCTGGCGGTACAATTCCATTTTTTCATTGCGGTCATATTTTTCAGTGGTCGGAGAAAGTACTTCCATTACAAAACGTGGTGCATCCATAAAAGTATTGCCGCGTCGTGATTTTGTACGACAGTTGATGGAAGCGTCGGGTATGATTGTTTTCTCTTCACCATTTTCAGCGCGGAATCTGTATTGTACATTATCGGAATATACAAAACAGGTACTGTTTTTTAACTGTTTTCTGATTGCAGAAACAAAATTGACGATCACCAGAGAATGCTCTGGCGTTGCACCGGCCATATCCGTTATTTGTAGATTTATATCCATATTATGAATCCTTTCTTTTTATTTATACGTTTACTTTCAGGATTACAGGACATCTGCATTATGAGATGAACATAATTTTTGTCTTCTTTGGTGTTTCACTTGCTATAAGAGAAGTTTATCATAGGATTATTTGAAAATCCAGTCCGGATCATCCGGAAATAAAGCACTTTACAAAATACAATGCACTATGCTATCATATTTTCAAACAACATATCTGGGAATCTAAAGTTCTGATATCACGTCTGTGACCTGTCATCTAATCTTAACGAATCCCTTATATGGACAACAGGATAAG
>VSOD01000472.1 GCA_009774655.1 Lachnospiraceae bacterium | reverse complement strand
CGTATGCCTCCTTTTTCCTGCCCTGTTTTTGTTTTCCGGCAGTCTTCTATTAATCCTCATACAGCGCTGTCTATTTTTCGTTAGTCTTCCTACAGTGCTGTCAGTCTTCTATTAATCCTCATACAATGCAGTCAGCTTCCCAATCTCCATATCGAGTGTCCCGCTGTCAGCTTCCACGCAGGCAAGCACCGGCAGTTTCGTCCTGTGCTCACACATGCGCAGATTATCTTCCTCCATCCTGTCTCCCGGATGAAAACGATTGAAGATGATACCCTTCACGGGAAGGCCTTTCGCACGCATGTATTCCACAGTCAGCACCACGCTGTTGATCGTACCAAGCCCCGCATCGGCCACGATCAGGCTGGATAAGCCAAGCTCCCTGATCACATCCTCCAGCCACAGCTCCCTCTCATCAAAACAAATCGGACACAGAATGCCGCCGCTGCCCTCCATAGTCACATAATCGTACTGCCGGCAGACCTCCTCGAACCCCTTCATCACCTCCTGCAGCATGACCGGATTCCCCTCGATCCGTGAGGCAAGATGGGGCGAGACCGCAGCCTCATAGACATAAGGGCACATGCAGGCAAGAGACTGTTCAATCCCCGATACCGTCTTCACATACTGCGCATCGCCGGGAAGCAGCATTCCTTCCTCCGTCCGCTCGTTGCCGCTCATGGCAGCTTTATAGTAGGCAGCGTTCATGCCGCTTTCTTTTAACTTTTTTACGATCAGGCCCGTCACATAAGTCTTGCCCACATCCGTGCCGGTGCCGGTAATAAAAATTTTCTTAGCCATCGTGTCGCTTCACCTCGAATCCTGAACTGCGCAGCAGTTCCATGTCCGTCTCCACCGTAATGCCGGCCGTCGTCAGCATATCGCCGGAGATGGCCGCATTGGCGCCGCTTAAGAAACATGCTTCCCCTTTGTCGCCCAGCAGCCCTCTTCCGCCCGCCAGCCTGATTGACGCATCCGGAATCAGGAAGCGGAACAGCGCCACACACCTGCACGCCTCCTCATTGTCAAGCGGGACCCGGTTCTCATAGGGCGTCCCCGGAATCGGATTGAGAAGGTTCACCGGAATCGACTTTACCCCCAGCTCCCTGGCCGTCAGCACCATGTCGATCCGATCCTCCATCGTCTCTCCCAGACCCAGGATCCCGCCGGAGCAGATGGACAGCCCCGCCCGCTTCGCCGCCTGCAGCGTCCGGATCTTCTCCTCATAAGTGTGCGTCGTGCAGACCGACGGAAAATAACGTGCCGAGGATTCCAGATTACAGTGCACCCTGGACGCACCCGCCGCCTTGATCTTCCGAAACTGTACCTCATCCAGCAGGCCAAAGGAGACACATACCTCGATCGGGACTTCCGCCCTGATCCTGCGGATGCTCTCGCAGGCCTGCTCCACCTCCTCTTCCGAAAGCCTCCTGCCGGATGTCACGATCGAATACCGCAAAACGCCCTGCTGCGCGTTGCGCCTTGCATCCTCCAGCAGCTCCTGCGTAGAAAGCAGCGGATAACTCTCCTCACAGGCCGTCCGGTAATGGGCACTCTGGGCACAGTACCGGCAGTCCTCGGAACATCTGCCGCACTTTGCATTGACGATCGTGCACAGGTCGAAGCCGCTTCCGCACACCTTCCTGCGGATCTCATCCGCCGCCTGCCGCAGCTCTTCAAGCGGTTCCTCTGCCAGCCGCAGCGCCTCCTCGCGGCCGATCCATTTTCCCCGCAATATCTTATCCTTCATCTCTTCCGTAAAGCTCATCAGCTTTGACCTCCTTCTTTACATCTTTCCATTCTTACATTCTGGCGATCACCGGTTTGATACGCTTCGTCAACACCGCCGCCACAAAGCACAGACAGATATCCCCCGGCACCGCCAGCAAAAAGCAGTACAAAAACAACGGCCACAGCCCGATCGGCGTATTGATCACATAATTACAGATGATATAGTAGTATACCATGCCGGCCCCGTAAACGATAGCCAGACCGATAAAATTCGCAGTCAGAATCCTGCCCAGAGTCAGTCCCTCCAGCTTCTCCGTCAGCCTGCCCGTCACATAAGCCGCCAGGATAAAGCCCAGAATATAGCCGAAGCTCGGTTTCAGGACATACCAGAAGCCGCCGCCTTCTGCAAATATGGGAAGCCCTGCCAGTCCCAGGATCGCATAGGCTCCCACACTGACCGCTCCCAGCCTGCCGCCCAGAAGAAGCCCCGCCAGCATCGTAAACAAAAACTGCAAAGTAAAAGGAACGACCGGAACCGGTATCCTGATAAACGCTCCTACCGCCGTCAGCGCCGTAAACAGGCTGCACACAGCCATTTTCTGAATCCTGCTTTTCTTTTCCATCTCTTTCTCTCCTTTTCCCATCTTAGATGTAAAAATTTTCCGGTTTCCATCCCCTCCGCAATCTAAAGTAACAAAAAAGAGGCGTATTGTCAACCGCATATTTATATAGGTTAACAATACGCCAATCATAACAACACTGCACCGTTCTCTTGATTTTCCCACGCCGCCGAAAACCAGCGGACTGATCGTCAGCCGCCGTGACGGCAAAGAAGTATATTACCGTGCAGCAGATACCAGGCAGAACCGCCTCCTGCACCAGATGATCAAACAGGTCATGGAGGTCACCTGACTGAATCAGTTATGATGAGGAGCCTTACCCATCAACTTCAATGTTGTCATACATCAAATATCTTGTCCTGATCGTCTCCAGCGTCATCTTGTAGTTGATATAGCAATAATCCCTGCCGCGTGTATCCGTATATTGCAGGAACAGGCTGTATCCATTTGCACGCTGGGCGTCCGGCTGATCCCAGAGTTTCAGGACAGAACCGTCTCCATACGAAAGTACGATCGGTTCCCCTTCCGGTACGCTCCTGCTCTCTTTGCCGGACTTGTTAAAAGTAATATAAGAATAGATCCCGTACATATTGTCTGCCGATATTTTGTAATGCCTGCCGTCCATCTCGGCAATAAGACTCTCATTCTCATAGGCGTAAGTGGTGCTGTTTGACAGATTTTTGACAAAAACCTTGAACCGCCTGTTATACCCTACAACCCAGCCACCGACAATCAGGACCACCGCAGCCAGGATCAGGATTCCCGCGATAATAACTGTTAATGCTTTGTCATGCCCTGTTTTTACATCCTTCCTGATATTTGCATACAAATCATCCATCCCTTATTCCCCATTCTTTCCACTGCACTGCCAGACTGCCGCCTCCGTACATACCTGTTTTGATCAACGCCGTCATTCTTTCCGTTTTCTTAAATTATAAACCTCATCCACGAAATGTGCAATCTGTCAGTACTCATTGGAACAGGCATCTGAAACCGTTGGTTACTATTCACGGTGCCCTGCACCCTGCTGCAGGGCATCCGGCCGATAACTTTACGGT
>VSOD01000471.1 GCA_009774655.1 Lachnospiraceae bacterium | reverse complement strand
GCTTATGTATAGTGATTTATTATGGAAAGTCTTTTTCCTTTTTCCCATTTTTAAGGGAATCTTACGGAGAAAGACTTTCCATAATTATTAAATGAGTTCTTTTAACCATGCAATCAGATCAGCTTTTTCCTGCCTGTCAAATTTTTCTTCCGGAAGTATGGATGCAGATGCTTCTTCTATTGCCTTTCTTTTTATTTCCGGGTTAGCACGTGCATAGATTTCTGTAGTTGTAATGGAAGAATGACCGAGGAAATCCCTGATATATACAAGGTTGACACCACCTTCCAGCAGATGCATGCTTTTACTGTGGCGCAGTGTGTGCGGAGACACTTTATCAGGATATAAAACAGGATTCTGCTCCCGCGCCAGCCAGACATATTTTTTCAGGATATAAGCGATTCCCGCTCGGGTGAGTTTTTTCCCTGAATAGCTGTAAAACAGCGGCATTTCTGCTGAAATCTGTTTTGTGTCTGATAAATAGTTTTTTATTATATTTGCAGTCTGCGGCATGAGTGGGACGATCCTTGTTTTATTCCCTTTTCCTGTGACTTTAACGGTATAAGGTTTCTGTAGCTGTATATCGCCTGTCCTTAAATCCGCAATCTCCTGCACTCTTGCACCAGAATCATACATCAATGCCAGCAATGCAAGATCCCTCCGGCCTGCAGGTTCCATGCGGTCTGGCATTTCCAGAAGGAGGCGTATTCCCTGTATGGATATATAGTCCACAGGCTTCTTTTCAGCTTTTTTCACACGGATGCTGAGAATAGACTGACACTGTTCCATATATGCAGGGTTGTCCATCAATACATACCTGAAAAATGCATGGATTGCCGCAAGCCTTTGGTTCCTGCTGGATGCAGTATAGGATCTTTCTGTTTCCAGCCAGACAAGGAATGCTTCTATATATTCTTTCGTAATACAGGAGAACTGGATAGTGGATGCTTTTTTCCCATATACCTGCTCATGATAGCGGAAAAGCAGTACAAAAGTATCCCTGTAAGAACTGACTGTATTACGGCTGTAGCCTGTATGGGATGGCAGATGTTTCAAAAAATAGGAAGACAAAAGGCTTGAAAAATCATTGTATTTATCCATATCACACCTCCGGGAAAATGTTATCGTAGATCCCGGACATGGAATCCGTTATGGAATCTCTTGTTTCAAATGTCAGGCGCAGATATTTTTCAGTACTGCGGATGCTTCCATGTCCAAGATAAGTGCTGAGTATGGGAAGGGCATAATAAAGATCGCAGCCTTCCCGGTCCATTTTTTCCAGTGCGTGTACCGCAAATGTATGCCGCAGGTCATGCACCCGGGGAGGCGTGCCATCCTCCCTTGAAATGTGTGCGGCCTTCATGTATTTTTTCATCATCACATAGACCGGCGTGCTATTGTAATGGTTTCCGTCAGGGCTTGTGAAAAAGTATCCATTATAATCCGGAGGATACGCCATCTGTTCCAGATAATAATCCATATATTTCCAAAGCGATACGGACATGGGAACACAGCGCTGGCTTCCATTTTTTGTATTTGAGAGATACAAAACTCCCTGTGTGGTATCCACATCCCCTGTTTTTAACAGGAGCGCCTCGTTTAACCGTAGTCCGCACCCATACAGTATCCGTAAAAGCATTGGATAGATAAGATGGTATTTTGGATACCTTCCCCAGTACGGGAGATGGTCTACGACTTCAAACAGCCGCCGGATTTCTTCGTGGGTAAATATATACGGACAGAAATCGGATCTCACCTTTACATATTTTTCTGCCGGATAGACATATGCTGCGCCGCCGCATTCGTTTACAAAAACGGCAAAATCATGGATGAAGTTCATGCGCATATACTGTGTTTTCAGGGATTCTTCCGGGCGTTTTGCCACAAATTCTTCCACAGATGCTTTGGACAGCATTTCTGCCACAGGTACAAGGGGCTGTCTATCAAAAAAACGCTCCAGTTCCTGGATCATGAAGATGGAAGCCCGTCCATACTTACGCCCTGTGCCACGTTTGTATTCTACATATTTATAAAAGTAATCCTGATAAGGGCCATGGAACAAATACACTTTTTCTTTATCTTTCATAAGGCACCTCCAACGCTATGCGGCGTAACGCGGTGATATCTATCCCAGCATATCTCATGGTCGTTTCTGTACTGCTATGTCCGAGGATGCCTGAAATGACTGGGAGATCCGCCCCGTCTGCCAACAGATTCCCTGCCAGACTGTGCCTCATTGCATGCAGTCCGTGTTTTTTTCCGGAATAGTCAACACCTGATAGTTCCATATATTTTCCTATCAGCTTGTAAAAGGGATTTGTATTTTCGTAGGGTGTATATGGGGCCCGTGGTCTGATAAAGATATAGGGTGAAGAAATCTGCGGGCGGCTGTTCTTCAGATAATCCAGAAGCGCATATTTCACGTTTTCAGGCATTGGGAGTATCTGTTCATTTCCGGTTTTCTGCTGGATAAACTGTATGGAGTCCGTTGCCCAGTGGATATTTTCCATTTTTAACAGGCATAAATCCCCGGCCCGTATGCCAAGCTGCATAGCCAGAACAAGAACCAGATAATCTCTGCGTCCAAGAAGGGAATCCCTGTCAACAGCAGAAAGAATAGATTTTAAGTCTTCCTGGCTGTATTTAGAGGGAAGCCTTACATATTTTGAGAAAGAGTTCCCGGAAAACAGCCTCTGCAGGGGTGTAGAAATTTCCTGCCTGAAAAAAAGGAATTCCAGATATTTTTTTATGGAACTGAGGTACAGCCCTTTTGTGGCGGGTGAGAACGGGGAATTTTGCAAATGATCCAGATATTGTATGACGAATTGGTCTGATAATCCAGCCTCCTGTTTGGACTGGTATTTAAGAAAATGTGACACTGCATATTTCTTGCTGAGTATAGTAGACTCTTTCAATCCTTCTTCCCGCAGATGGTTTTCATATTTTTGCAGCATTTCCGAATCAAAAAGGGCAGAGGGCTGCTGTTTGTCCCTGTAGCACTTAAAAAACTTTCCATGGTCTTGAAAATCTCTTAAGCCTTTCAATGAACGGATTTGGAACCGTTGAAAGGGGGAGGCGGGGGCATGCGGATCGAACTGCCACTCCAAGAGCATAAGCGGAAGGCATTGCTCATAACAGAAATATCGTATGCTTTCCCGCTGGCAGACCTGCAGGAGTGTTTTCCAGCATTTATGGTAGCGTTTAACACTGGAATAGGAATAGCCATTGTCTTGGAGATACAAAACTGCATGCTGAACTAAATGTTCAATTGGTATAAGGTTACTAGCCATAAAAATCCCTCCATTCGTTTTCTTCTATTATAACTTTTATGTAAAGCTATAATGGAGAAAAAGGCGAAATAGAGAGATTTCATTTTAGAACTTTCCATAATAAATCACTATACATAAGC
>VSOD01000470.1 GCA_009774655.1 Lachnospiraceae bacterium | reverse complement strand
TTCATTTTCGGACTTGCAGATGCTGACGTATATGTCAAGAAATTCAAGTCAGGTATCTCAATATGACAATGCAGAAAGAACACCCCCTCAAACAACCAAAACACAGCCGTGAAAATGTCCGCATCACCCTGAACATTGCATGGCCGTCTATCGTGGAGTCCTTTTTCGTGGCCTTTGCCGGGCTGGTGGACTCGCTGATGGTAAGCTCCCTTGGCTCCTACGCGGTGGCCGCCGTGGGCCTCACAACACAGCCCAAGTTCGTGGGCTTATCAATATTCTTTGCCGCCAATGTGGCGGTCTCGGCTCTGGTCGCCAGGCGGCGCGGGGAGGAAAAGCCCGCGGAAGCCAACCGCATCCTGAGCACGGCGATCGCCTTTATCCTGGTGGTGTCGGTCATTTTAAGCGTCCTGCTGGTGACATTTGCCAGCCCGATCATCCGCCTCTGCGGCTCCACGCCGGAGACCCATGACAGCGCGGTCGCCTATTTCCGCATCATCATGGGCGGTATGATCTTTAACTGCATTCAGATGGGCATCAATTCCGCACAGCGGGGCGCCGGCAATACGAAGATCACCATGCGCACCAACGTAACCTCCAATACCATCAACATTATCTTCAACTATCTGCTGATAGGCGGACACTTCGGCTTCCCCGCCCTGGGGATCCATGGTGCGGCGCTGGCGACGGTTCTCGGCACCGTTGCCGCCTCCGTCATGAGTGTTCTCTCGATCCTGAAACCCGACGGCTTTATCAGCATCCCTTATATCCTGAAAAACAAGATATGGCCGGCGGCCAGAACCTTACATAATCTGATCCATGTAGGCTACAGCGTTTTTTTCGAGCAGATCCTGATGAGGATCGGCTTTATGATGACGGCCATCATGGCAGCCAAACAGGGGACCGATGCCATGGCAGCCCATCAGGTGGGCATGAATATCATGGGCCTGTCCTTCTCCTTCGGGGACGGCCTGCAGTCTGCCGCGGTGGCGCTGATCGGACGCAGCCTGGGCGCCGGTGACGAGAAGATGGCCAAAGAATTCGGCAGCATCTGCCGGATGTTCGGCGGCTTCATCTCCGCCGTCCTGGCCGTACTCTACTTCTTCGGTGCCAAGCCGCTGCTGGGTCTGTTTTTCGAGGAGGCGCATATCGTGGCCATCGGCGTCGGCATTATGCGTGTCATCATCTTCGTAGTCGTCTTTCAGATCAGCCAGGTGGTATACATGGGCTGCCTGCGCGGCGCAGGAGACACACTCTACACGGCGGCCGCCTCTACCATCAGCGTCACCTTTATCCGCACCCTGGCTTCCTGGCTGGGCGGCTATGTGTTCGGCCTTGGCATTGTCGGTATCTGGCTGGGCGTGCTTTCAGACCAGATCTCCCGTTTCCTCTTTGCATCCATACGGTTTAAGCAGGGGAAATGGACACAGATCAAGATCTGACCGTACACAAATGTGCATAGCTTTCGGAGAGCCGCCGCGGCATCTGCCGGAAGCTGCGTCCTAAGGATGAACCTTTACCGGAATTTTACATGTCACACATGCCCCATGCGTCACCGGGTCATTTTCCAAAAGCAGCTCCCCGTCATGCCGGCGCACAATGGTATCGACGATATACAGTCCCATACCGTAGTGCGCCTTTGCAGTCGTGCGGCTCTCATCCTCCATATAGAACTGTTCCTTCCCCCGCTTAAGCGCCTGCCCGGAAAACCCGGGTCCCGTATCCGATACGGTAAAGATAAGACTGCTTCCGTCTTCCGCTGCCCGGAAAGAGACCGTTCCGCCCCGGGGCGTGTATTCCACCGCATTTTCCACAAGGTTCAGCAGCGCTCTTACAAGAAGCTCCGGCTCCGCATACACCTCCCGCTCCCGCAGCTGACAGTCCCACGAAAGCTCTACCTGCCCGATACGGCAGAGTCGTTCTGCCTGTTTCCTGACTTCCCGAAGACACAAAGTAAGATCCGCATTCCGCCTGCAAACGGAAGTTCCGGGTACAGACCTGGTAAACCCGATCAGCATCTGCACATAATTCTGCATCTGCACGGCATTCTCCATCACGCAGTCCGCATACTCCTGCTGTTCGTCCGTCAGCGGCGTATCGGCAAGCAGATCGGCATTCCCCCGTATAAGGGTCAGCGGCGTTTTCAGATCATGCGCCAGCGCCGAGATCTGTTCCTGCTTCCACTGCTCCTGCTTCCACTGCTCTTCCAGCGACTGCCTGAGTGCGGCCCGCATATCCTCCATCGCCTGCAGGATCGCGTTGATCTCCCGGATTTTGCCCTTTTCCACCGCAAACTCCAGATCCTGCTTCTGGATCCTGTCAGCCGCCGTGATCAGGGGCTCCATCTTCCGCCGCATACTGCGGCCAAACCGGAGGGCCGTGCATATGATCAGCACCGACGCCATAAGGAAGAACACAAGCAGAATCAATATCTCCGGCGGCGGCAGGTATTTCCTGAGTACCGCAGACTTATACTGCGCCACGATCCGGAAACGCAGCACGCAGTATTCCCCTTCTCTCCGGATAATCTTATAGTATTGTCCGCCGATCTGTCTCCCCGGCTTCGAAAGATTCCCTTCCACTGCCTCCCACGCCTTACCGGCTGCCCGTCCCTGCAGATCTCCGTCCAGGATATGTCCTTCTTCGTCGAAGACCACATACCGGCACAGCTCCGGGATCAGCTCTTTGCTCACTGAATCCGCCTGTTCTATGAGCGGGGTCGCCAGCTTCACCTGCTCTTCCGCATAACGCGCCGGATAAATCCCCTCATTCGACCACATCACGACAAAGAGGGCAGCTGTCAGCAGCACGATCAGCAGTATTCCGGCAAAAAGATACGCAAAGTATTTCAGGTAAAAAAGGCTCAGCGGGATTTCATGTCCCGCATTCTGTGGCTCCCGTTGTTTTTTCCTGTTCTCTCGTTGATATCTCATCTGCTTATACATCCCATTTATACCCGATTCCCCATACAGTTTTGATCGGTGCATAGTCATACTTTTCCAGCTTGCCGCGGATATTTTTGATATGGGTTGCTATGGTCGCCTCGTCGCTCTCCCCGTCAAACCCAAACACCTTCTCATAAATCTGTTCCTTCGAAAAAACCTGCCCGTGATTGCGCGCCAGAAACTCGCAGATGGCATATTCCGCCCTGGTCAGCGGCATGACGCTTTCCTCCACCAGCAGCTGCTTCGAGGAAAAATTAAAGCGGGCCTTTTCAAAGGAAATCCCTGCAAAATGCTCCCTTCTCTCCCGCCGCAGATGGGCCGCCACCCGGGCCCGCAGCTCCGCCGCCCCGAACGGTTTGCAGATATAGTCGTCGGCCCCCTTTTCCAACCCGCATACCAGACTGCTCTCCTCGGAGCGGGCCGTGAGAAACAGGATCGGACAGTCCACACGGCATCGCAGCTTCTCAC
>VSOD01000047.1 GCA_009774655.1 Lachnospiraceae bacterium | reverse complement strand
CTTACTGTCACGCTGATACAGCGCCAGGAAAAGCAGGCCGAACAGCGCCCACACAAACCCGATGGATTTGACCAGTACCAGCACCCCCAGATATAGGGCCAGCCTGCCATAATAGAACAACGCCGCCCTGCCCGACTGCTCCCCTTTGTCCGTCACGGCAAGCAGGAACCCGCCGTAGATACATGCCATGGTCAGATCCGCACAGAATCCGTCATAGCCGTACACCTCCGCAATGCTCGGAAAAAACCACAGCGCCGCCGCCAGGAGAAACATGACGACCACGTTTCTGCCCTTCAAAGCACGCAGCAGCGGCAGCAGAAAGACCAGATTCATCCCATAATAACCGGCAAAAGCCAGGCCCTCGCGAAAGGTATGCGGGTCAAAATGCAGAAACCACCATTTGATCAGCTGTGCTCCCGGCGGGTAGTCCCCGAATTCCGGCGCCACATTCCCATATTTCTGCGCAAAACCGTCCAGATAATACAGCGATCTCACATCTGTCGCCCAGAAATTGATATCATCCCACCAGGATACCGCCTTGCCCGACACACACACCGTCACCACAAGCAGCAGGGCGGCGGCCGCCACAAACGATGGATCTGCGATTTTCTCCAGACACAGCCTGCAGACCGCTCCCCGCTTCTCCTTCTTCCTGCTCACAATCCAGACGGCGGACAGCACGACCGTCACCCCCGCGATCCAGTCGATCCAGGACAGATGACGCAGCATTGCCAGACCATACAGCACAAGCACAAGCATGCACACAAACACCGGCATCGCTTCCACCAGTCTCACCTTGAAATATCCCGCCAGCCAGAGGATACCAGCCAGCACAAAACAGATATGTAAGACCACAACAAAACTCACCATGACCAATCCTCAGTTTTCTTTTCCTTAACAAAACATCACCCTGTCACTGCTGACAGGGTAACGCTTTCTCTTCATGATTCCTTACAACATATCAACTGCGAAACGATTTAAACCTCCGGCTCGATCAGGCCATAGGTATTGCCTTTCCGCTTGTATACTACGTTCACCTGGTCCGTCTCCGCATTGCAGAACACATAGAAACTGTGGCCCAAAAGCTCCATCTGCACGCAGGCATCTTCCGGATACATCGGCTTAATATCGAATTTCTTGCTGCGTAAGATCTGCACTTCTTCATCGTCCATGTAATCTTTCTCAATGAACTCCTGACGGAAATACGGCGACGACTGCTTCTTGTCGATCAGCTTATTCTTGTACTTCTTAAGCTGCCGCTCGATGATCTCCTCCACCAGGTCGATGGACACATACATGTCGCTGCTGACCTGTTCGGAACGAATGATATTACCTTTCACCGGGATCGTCACTTCTATCTTCTGTCTGTCTTTCTCAACGCTCAAGGTAACATGTGCTTCCGTCTCCGCCGTAAAATACTTCTCCAGCTTGCCGATCTTGTCCTCAACTGCCGCTCTCAAACCCTCTGTTACTTCAATATTCTTTCCAACAATTATAAATTTCATATCACTCATCCCTTCCATTGGATTATTGTATAGTCATTATAGCATATTTGTAGTCCTTATTGCAACAATTCACTGGACATGTTTCATCTTTTTTGACACAGGAAAAGTCAAGCCCTTTTCTGCTTTTTTCGACAGATTTTGTTTTTTCATTACTACTTCACAAAACATCCGTTCTTTCAGTTACCATAACTTCTGCCTGTCCACATCGGTTAAATTCTGTGGATACCGTGGATAACTCCGTGTATAAGTACGCTTTCGGCTCAAATCCGGCCTTTTTGCCTGTGGATAATTCTGCCCTGCCGCGCCGGTGCTTTTTACCGGTTTTTCCCCCTTTTGTACAAGATATACAAATCGCTTTTTCCTGTCGGGAGAACGGCACAGGCCAGCGACTTATCGGAAAGGCAACACGAGCCGGCGACTTATCGGGAGGGCGGCGCAAAAATCTAAAAAAAGACGGCTGATCTCTCAGCCGTCCTGATTTCTGATCACTGCATACTCTATACGGTTACTTTCCATCTCTGTATCTTATCGCTGCCGCCGAATCAGAAGATTCTCCGGATCGACAGAATCGGACGATAGGTAGCGCTGGAAACGATGATACCCGTCTTGGACGTAGATGCATGTACAAGCTGCCCGTTACCTGCGTAGATTCCCACATGGCCGGAATAACATACGATGTCACCTGGCTGTGCATTCTCGATCCCGTTCACCGCAGCGCCCACGTTTCTGTCTGCCGCGGATGAGTGAGGCAGGCTCACACCGAAATTGTTATAGACGCTCATAACGAATCCGGAACAGTCCGCGCCGTTGGTCAGACTGGTACCGCCGTATACATACGGATTTCCTACGAACTGCATCGCGAACTTCACGACATCGGATCCCGAACTGCCGGTAGGATTCTGATAGGTCTTACCGCCGTCCGTGGTCTGACTGGAAGAGGATGCCTTATTGGAAGCCATCTTCTTATTCGCCGCTTCCTGCGCCGCTCTTCTGGCCGCTTCTTCCTTCTCCAGCCTTGCCCGCTCTTCTTCGATGGACTCAGCCTTCACAAACTCTGTAGATAAGGTAACGTACTCGTTGGAAACATACCCGTCACCTTCCTCGATATTAACCTTGACCCAGCCGTCCAGCTCTTCTGTGACGATCAGCTCATCCTCGATGGGCACCAGACCGAGCACTGTCTCTTCCAGACCGGGCTGTTCACGTACTTTAAGGGTGGTCGTCGTAACCGTTGCGATACGCGTACCTACTTCCTTCGCGTAATCTACAGCCTCATCGCCGGTCACGCAGTATTCTCCTTTCACGTAACCTTCCACGGAACCGGATTTGATTTTATACCAGCCGTTCTCTTCTTCGATGAAATTACCGACTGACTTATTGTACAGCTTACCTACGATATTGCCTTCCTCGCTGGGCAGATCACGAACATTCACGTAATCGTTGACTCTGGCGATGACCAGCTTCTTAAAGCCTTCCTCTTCCTCGGTCAATCCGGTGTTCTCTTTCAGGTCTCTCGTATACCCTTCACTGACAACGACCGTATCTTCGATCTTCCTCGAATGTGCGGCGCTGACCTTGTTGTCGGTGCTCGCCATATCCGCAAACCCACCGACCTGCACACTGCCCACACTCGCACCGTCCGTGCCCGCATTCCTGGCAGCTTCCTTCTCGGATTCCTCCTGCAAACTGGAGAGCGCCGTGGTCTTCTCCTGATCCTGCATCGAAAATCTATACCTGCCGACGGCAGAACCGAACTGACACTGCCAACGGCCCACGCGTCCATCCCCATACCGGAAAAAGCCAGAACCGCCGTTATTGCACATGCTGCTATTCTTACATTCTTCATCTTCATAGATTACTCCTGTTAATTATCATCTCATTTGTTACAAATTTGTTACATCTGGGAATAATATAACACCGGAGAATCTATTTGTCAACCACAGCATATTCTAAAAATGAATGCATATATACGCCAGACATTGTGTTTTATGCCATTTCACAAATAATTTACATTTATTACAAATATTAAATTTGTTACAGATTTAAGTATTTCTCCACGGATGCCACCGCACATGCCCCGTCTGCTGCCGCCGTGATGATCTGCCGTACCTGCTTGGTGCGGATGTCGCCCGCTGCAAAGATTCCGGGCACTTTGGTGGCACAGTCCTCTCCTGCCAGAACGTACCCTTTCTCATCACAGGGAACCGCCGCGCGGAACGCTTCTGTATTCGGATGCATGCCCACCGCGATGAAAACGCCATCTACAGGCAGTTCTTCCTCTGTTTCATCCATAACACTGCGCAGTGTTACCTTTTCCACCAGATCCGCCCCCTGAACAGCGGCAAGCGTCCTGTTCCAGAGAATCTCTGCGTTCTCACAGGACATAAGTTTCTGCTGCAGGCTCTTCGCGGCCCGCAGGCTGTCCCTGCGATGGACAAGCCACACCTTCCTGCACATCCGCGCCAGATAGATGGCGTCTTCCACCGCCACGTCACCGCCGCCCACCACTGCCACGTCTTTGCCTCTGAAAAAAGCGCCGTCGCAGGTGGCACAGTAGGAAACGCCTCTGCCCTTATATGCCTCCTCGCCCGGTGCATCCAAAGAAGCGTGCTCCGCACCTGTGGCCAAAATCAGCGTCCGCGCTTCATAGCCCGTCCCGTCCGCCGTCTCCACCACCTTGCTCTGTCCACGGTCAGTAATCCCCGTGACCGTCGCAGTCCTGCATTCTACGCCCATACTGTCCATATGCTCCCTGAACTTCATCCCCATATCAAACCCGTTGATACCGGGCATCCCCAGATAGTTGTCCACCTCATAGGTATTTAAGATCTGGCCGCCGCTCATAGGCTTTTCTTCCAGAACCAGCAGGTGCAGGCCCGCACGGACGCCGTAAACTGCCGCCGACATGCCCGCCGGCCCGGAACCGATAATGATCAAATCATACATAGTATTGTGCTGTTGCTGTTCCACCCAGGGCCATACACTCTCTGTGCCTGCCGGAACAGCTCTCCTTTCCATGATTTACCTGATAAACCGCTTTGCATTTCGGGCGGTTTATTCTATAATCTAATATGACAGTCCGTAAGTACCGGACCAATACCTGAAAACTTCTAAGAAATATTATAACACAGAACAGGACGCAAAAAACATCTTCCATAAAATTATAAAGAGTATAAAAGTTATAAAATAATAAAGTAGCATAACATAAAACCTACATAAAACCTAAAATATAAAACGAAAAATGGAGAATGCATATGCTCATGGAAAAATATGCCCTGATAACCGGCGCTTCCCGCGGCATCGGCCGCGCCATCGCCCAAAGACTGGCCGCCGAAGGCTTCCACCTCTATCTTACCTGCAGGCAATCTATAGAACAATTAACGACCCTCTCAGACGCTCTCACAAAACAGTATGGCATTTCCTGTATGCCTTTTGCTGCAGATATGGGAAATCCTGACGAAGTCGCACGAATCTTTGCGCAGATTCCTTCATTGAGTGTACTGGTCAACAACGCCGGCATCTCCTATATCGGGCTGCTGCACGAGATGTCCGTCGCCGACTGGCAAAGTGTGATGCACACAAATCTGGACGCTGTCTTCTATACAAGCCGCCTGGCAATTCCTCTGATGCTGCGGGAACACCACGGCAAGATCATCAATATCTCTTCCGTATGGGGCAATGTAGGCGCCTCCATGGAAGCAGCCTACTCTGCTTCCAAAGGCGGCGTCAACAGTTTCACCCGCGCACTGGCCAAAGAGCTGGCCCCCAGCGGCATTCAGGTCAACGCCATCGCATGCGGTGTGATCGATACGGATATGAACAGCTGTTTCTCCGCAGAAGATATGGAGATGCTGCGGCAGGAAATACCTGCTGACCGCATTGGTCAAGCATCAGAAGTGGCACAGATGGTGCTTTCGCTGCTCAACGCTCCCGATTATCTGACCGGACAGGTCATTGGGCTGGATGGGGGATGGATATAGATCATTCTCCTAATCTTTTCAGAATATTTTGATAATATTCCGCATTAATTTCAAAACCAATGTATTCTCTGTTTAAGTTTCTGGCCGCAACCAGCGTTGTCCCGCAGCCGCAGAACGGATCAAGTACGACCTGCCCCTCAATGGTCACAAGCGCTATCAGGATCTCCATCAGTTTTATCGCCTTTTGTGTCGGATGCAGTCCTCTGTCCGATTTCTGAATGTGGACTTTCAAAATATTGGAGCATTTCTCCAGTCCTTCGTTCCATTCTGTAAGCTCTTTTAATTTCTGTTCATTAAATGCGCCAATCTGATGTTCTATGATATTATCTGTTAATGTCCCTCCCTGGGGATAAGGTTTCATAAACCATAAAATGGGTTCAAACAGCGGTCTTAAATTACCGATCTTCCAGCCATCCCATTTTTTACTGTTCTCGCTGTCATTTCTTCTGTCAAAAACGCAGCGCACCCTCTGTGCTCTATATGCTGCCGAATCTTTCTCCCATGCGATCATATCCTTGAAGATGAAGCCGGCGTCTTCCATCGCGCAGATGCATCTGTGTGCCATTCTTCTCCCGGCAAATATAAAACAGCTTGCACCCGGCTTTAACACTCTGTACCAATCTCCTGCCCAGGAGCTGCACCACTGATAGTATTCCATCGGAATCGCCTTGTCAGCCTGTGACCATCCATTCAAAGGTTTGCCGCGTGTTTTAAAAACCGTGCCACATTTTTCCTGCGCAGGACTTCTTCCTAACAGAGCACTGTTTGTATTATTATGCAATACATCCCATTCCTCGTAGTTAATTCCATAAGGAATATCCGATAAGATAAGATGTACGGATTCACTGGCCACAGTTTTTATCAACCGGATCGAATCTCCACATTCTACTCTGCTCATTTCTTTCCCCCGTCTATCTTCTTAAGCAACCAGGCTGTAGTGATACCCAGATCTGCTTTCTGCAATAATGTCTGCACTGTCTCCCCTCTCATCCAGTGCCCTTGATGCCAGCCCCAACTCTCTGAAACATCTGGCCAGAACAATATCCGATGCTTTTGAATACAGCTTTTCCTCCGTCGAATCATGTTCTATGCTTTCCGGAATAGTGCCGATTTCTTTCACTGTTAAGATAAAATCTTCTCTTGGCATCGTATCAACAAACAGCCTTATTTCTTCTGAGGCTTTCTTAAAATCTTTTTGTGCTGACTCAAAAATCTGTTCAACCAGTCTATGAAACATGGCATTCTTCTCCTTCCGGTCAAAGCGATTTCGTTGTGTATTTCATTATTATAGAACATACGTTCTTATCAGTCAAGTTTTTCCTGTAAATCAGGACCTGCAGATATATCGCTGTCTACAGAAACTCCTCTTTCTGTATTTTGCCATTATAGCACGATTCTGACGCTCTGAAAACTCCGCTCTTTTATTCCCGCGTGGATCTGTCTCTGGTAGGGCGTTAAATCTACAGGAACATAATAATTTCACCCAAAAAATATACAGAATCAGAGATGGCTTTCCTGATCCTGCATATTTTCGTGGTGCTTCTGTCATCTATTCTGCTTATTTGTCCGGTTTTACGGATTACACTTCTTACACGGATCGCTGTAGCCCGCCGCCACTGCCTCCTCTCTGGTGCCAAACAGTGCCTGGTTTTTCTCCATCGGAAGATAGCTGCAGCTTGCCTTATGCAGCTTGCCGTTGTTCATATTGCCGATGTAGCTGCCGGAGACCGGCGCTTCCCCGGCCGGAACCTGTGTACCGGCAGTCTCCTGCTTGATACTCTCCTGGGCCTGCTGCGTATTGCCGGCCGCTTCGCCGCCCGAAGCTTCCGCTGTCACGGCGCTGTTTCCGATATTTCCCTCCGCGCCGCTGCCTGCGGCAGCGTTCCCCGTGGACGACTGACTGCCATCATTTCCCGCGTTCTGACTGCTCTTACTCTCTGTCCCTGGCAGCTTACTCTGCGTCTTGCCGCTGCCTGTGGAAGAACCGCCCGTCGGCTCACCCGCTTTCCAGCTCTCGGACGGCGCGCTGTTCCAGGTGATCTGACTGCCGTCGGAAACTGCCACGATCGCACCCTGTTCGTCGCTTCTGAATACGTCCACGCCCATGGCGCGCAGATTGTTGAGCGTCTCCGCATGAGGATGGCCATAACTGTTGTCTTCTCCGCAGCTGATCACCGCATAAGCGGGATCCACAGCCTTTAAGAATTTCTGCGACGACGAAGAGCGGCTGCCGTGATGACCGACTTTCAGCACATCCGCCTCCACATCAGCGCCGCCGCTCAGGATATCGGCCTCCGCCTCCGCCTCGGCATCTCCCATAAAAAGGAAGCTGTTCTCCCCGTGCTCGACTTTCAGCACGATGGAATTGTTGTTGGCATCCTCATAGCTTTCTTCCGGCCCCAAAACCGTGCACACGGCGTCACCCAGCTTAAAACTGTCCCCCGGCTCCGGCACAGTGTTCCGATAGCCCTTCTGCTTCATGGTATCCACTACATCCCGGTAGGTCGCCGTATTCTTGGATACATCCGGCATCATCACCGTCCCGCAGTCGAACTTATAAAGAATCACATCCAGACCGCCGATATGATCCGCATCCGGATGGGTGCCGACAGCATATTTCAGCTTCGTCACACCCTGCTTCCTGAGATAATTCTGAATCTTCGTACCCTGGTTGTTATCCCCGGCGTCAATCAGCATGGATTCGCCGTCGCACGATACCAGGACGCAGTCTCCCTGACCCACATCCAGATAGTGAACCGTCATCTCCGATACCGCAGCCTTTTCTTTTTGTCCGGCTGCCTGCACACAGGATGCCCCGGAATCGCTCCCCAGAAGCGGAACGCTGATCATGGCCATCAGCAAAAATGCCGACAGCTTCCGTAAAAGATTCCTGCCTTTTTTCATCATGAAACCTCCCTGCTCTTTTTCTGTATTCTGTTTTTATTCAGGATAAATTGAGAAATTGATATACACTATTTTACACAGTCACAGAATAAATGGCAAGCCGCTTTACACACTGGACGGCTTTTGTTATACTCTGTTTATAGAGAAGTTGACAACAAAGTATCCTGTCCTCAGGCAAGTATACAGAAAGCAGGTGATCTTATGCCAAATAATGAAAAAGAGTTGAACTGTTATCTCCTTGACCAGTTGGAATTGATCGAACGCCTTGAACTTGTGGCTCAAAACGGTGATAACGAAGCCGTACTGAAACAGTTGATGCTCGAAAAGAAATTCGTAGAGCGAAAGTTATACCAGAAGTCTCCTTTAACTGACACTCCTTAGCAAATCAAAACCCAGGTTCAAAAAATGCGCCCTCAGGCGCACCCCAAACAAAGATCAAGGACATCGGAGCACACATTCCCGTCTGCTCCAATGTCCTTTTCTATTGTCACGTCGCGATCGCATTCCCCGTATACAGCTGATAGTATTTGCCCTGTTCTTCGATCAGCTGGTCGTGAGTGCCGCGCTCGATGATCCTGCCCTGTTCCAGTACCATGATGCAGTCGGAGTTCTTGACCGTAGAAAGCCGGTGGGCGATCACGAAAGTGGTCCTGCCCTTCATCAGCTTATCCATGCCGTCCTGCACGATGCGCTCCGTTCTGGTATCTATGGAGCTGGTGGCCTCATCTAGGATCAGAACCGGCGGGTCGGCAATGGCCGCCCTGGCAATGGCCAGAAGCTGTCTCTGGCCCTGGCTCAAATTGGCCCCGTCGCCGGTCAGCACCGTATCATACCCCTCCGGCAGATGTCTGATAAAGCCGTCCGCGTTGGCAAGTTTCGCCGCCGCGATGACTTCCTCGTCCGTGGCATCCAGCTTGCCGTAACGGATATTGTCCATGACCGTTCCGGTAAACAGATGAGTATCCTGCAGCACGATACCGAGAGAGCGCCGCAGATCGGCTTTCCTGATCTTATTCACATTGATGCCGTCGTAACGGATCTTGCCGTCCTGAATATCATAGAAGCGGTTGATCAGATTGGTGATCGTAGTCTTGCCGGCTCCGGTAGATCCCACGAAGGCAATCTTCTGTCCGGGTGTGGCAAAAAGTTGTACGTCGTGCAATACGATCTTCTCGTCATTGTAACCGAAATCGACGCCGTCAAACACCACATCGCCTTTCACCTCCACATAATCCACGGAATGGTCCGCCTGATGTTCATGCCGCCATGCCCAGCGCCCGGTACGGGACTTGCTCTCCACCAGCCTGCCGTTCTCTTCTTTTACATGAACGAGCGTCACATAGCCGTTGTCCGTCTCCGGCTCCTCATCCAGCATCTTGAAGATGCGCTCCGCGCCGGCCATGGCCATAACGATGGAATTGAGCTGTTGACTGATCTGGTTAATAGGCATGTTAAAGCTCCTGTTAAAGGTCAGGAAGCTGGCCAGCGATCCCAGCGACAGGCCGGTGATCCCGGAGAGCGACAGCGCACCGCCCACTATGGCGCAGACTACGTAACTCACATTGCCCAGCTGCATGTTCACCGGACCGACGATATTGACCAGATAATTGGCCCTGTCCGCACTGTGATAGAGGTTTTCGTTCAGCTCATTGAACTTCTGAATATTCTCTTCCTCATGGCAGAAGACCTTCACCACCTTCTGACCTTCCATCATTTCTTCGATAAATCCGTTGACCTTACCGATATCTCTCTGCTGCTGCAGAAAATACCGTCCGCTGATCCCGGCCGTCCTGGCCGTCACTACCAGCATCACCGCCACCATCACCAGAGTCACGATCGTCAGCGGCACGCTTAAGATGACCATGCTGATAAAGACACTGACAACGGTGATCGCACTGTTGAACACCTGCGGCATACTCTGGCTGACCATCTGCCTGATGGTATCCGTATCGTTGGTATAGATGGACATGATATCCCCATGGGAATGGGTGTCAAAATATTTGATGGGCAGCGTCTCCATATGGGAAAACAGATCGTTGCGCAGGTTTCGCAATACGCCCTGCGTCACATTGATCATGAGCCTGTTATAGATATAAGCTGACGCCACACCGATGGCATAGAAACCTGCCACCCGCAGGATCGCCATCGCCAGCGGCTGATAATCGGCCGACTCCGCCGTCAGCAAAGGCTGGATATAGTCGTCGATCAGGCTCTGGATGAACATCGTCCCCTGCACATTCGCCAGCACGCTGACAAGGATCAGGACTGCGACGATGACCAGATGCAGCCCGTAGCTTTTCATCACATATTTCATCAGTCTTTTAAAAATCCTGCCCGGGTTCTCTACCTTCTTCTCCCCGGGCATTCTGCCTCTCATCGGTCCCGGCATTACGCATCCCCCTCCTTTTCGTCAAAATCTCCGCTGCCGCCGGTCTGGGACTCATACACCTCTCGGTAGATCTCATTGTCGCGCAGCAGCTCTTCATGGGTGCCGTAACCGTCGATCCTGCCGTCTTCCATGACGATGATGTGATCCGCGTGCTGGACGCTGGAAACGCGCTGCGCGATGATCAGCTTCGTGGTCTGCGGTATCTCTTCCGCAAAGGCCTTCCTGATCTTCGCGTCCGTCGCCGTGTCCACAGCGCTGGTACTGTCGTCCAGGATCAGGACTTTCGGTTTCTTGAGCAGCGCCCTGGCGATACACAGACGCTGTTTCTGTCCGCCGGACACATTGGAGCCGCCCTGTTCTATGTAAGTGTGATAGCCCTGCGGCATCTTCTCCACGAACTCATCCGCACAGGCCAGCCGGCATACCCGCCGGCATTCCTCCTCGCTGGCATCGGCATTGCCCCAGCGCAGATTCTCCAGGATCGTTCCCGAGAAAAGCACGTTCTTCTGCAGCACCACGGACACCTGATTGCGCAGGCTGTCCATATCATATTCCCGCACGTCATGGCCGCCCACGTAAACGGCTCCCGATGTCACGTCATACAGACGGCTGATCAGATTGACCAGACTGGTCTTCGAGCTGCCCGTGCCTCCCAGGATCCCTACCGTCTCGCCTTCCCTGATCTTCAGACTGATGTCTTGCAGCACCGCGTTGTTTTCATCATTATAATAGGAAAAGTTCACATTGCGGAACTCGATTTCACCCGACGGCACTTCATAGATCGGATTGACCGGATTAGTCAGATCACTTTTTTCATTCAGCACTTCGCTGATCCGTCTGGCACTGGCGATACTCATACTCATCATAACAAAGATCATGGCCACCATCATCAGACTCATCAGAATATTCATGCAGTAAGTCATCAGGCTCATCAGCTCGCCCGTCGTCAGTTCACTCTGCACGATCATCTTCGCTCCCATCCAGCTGATCAGCAGGATGCAGGTGTAGACCGTAAACTGCATGACCGGCATATTCAGGACGACGTTCTTCTCCGCCTTAATGAAGATATCGTAGATGGCCTGGCTGGCCCTTTGCAGCTTGGAAGTCTCGTACTCTTCCCGCACGTAAGCCTTCACCACACGGATGGCGCTGACATTCTCCTGCACGGAAGCATTCAGCTCGTCGTATTTCGGAAAAGCCATCTGGAAATATTTCATCGCTCTCCTTATAATAAGGAAGAGAACGATCGCCAGCAGCACAAGCGCTATCAGATAAACCGTGGCCAGCCTGGCATTGATCAGATAAGCCATGGACATGGCGCAGATCATGCTGACCGGTGCCCGGAAACAGATGCGCAGGAGCATCTGATATGCCATCTGGATATTCGTCACGTCCGTAGTCATCCTGGTGACCAGCCCCGCCGTGCTGAACTTATCCAGATTGGAAAAGGAAAATGTCTGGATATTCTCGAACATCGCCTGCCGCAGATTGCGTGCAAACCCGGTGGAAGCCCTGGCTCCGAACTTACCTCCCATGATACCGGTAAAAAGGCCGCACAGCGCCGCCCCCACCATAAAAGCGCCTACATAATAAATGTGGCGCATATTCCCTGCCTCCACGCCGTCGTCTATGATCGAAGCCATCATAAGCGGGATCAGCATCTCAAAAACAACCTCCAGGATCATAAAAACCGGCGTCAGAACGGATGCTTTCTTAAATTCCTTAATCTGCGCCGCAAGTGTTTTGATCATACTGTTTTTCTCTCTCCTTTCTTCTACTGTCCTATATCATTATTCAACAAATAAAAAATATTGTCAAAGACTTCACAAAATTTTCACACTACTTTACAGGAATTTTAAAAAATACATGATACTTTTATGAAAAATGGGAATTGCTTTTCTGCCCTTGTAGTGCTAATATTAACGAATGTAGACAAATGTCCGGCACGGCAGATGCGCTTATCTTATATGCCCATCTGACATGCAGTCTACCATGCAGCAAGGACATGCTTACCACAGAGAGGAGATCAAGTATGAAAAAGAAAGTTTTAGCAATGATCCTTTCTTCTGTTATGACCCTTTCCCTGTTTGGATGCGGCAGTGGCAACACACAGCCCGCGGCAGAGGATGCGGCAGCAGAAGAGACAACCGAGAACACCGAGGCTGAGGCCGAAGCAGAAGAACCCGAGGCTGAGGCAGCCGGGGAGACCGAAGGCACAGACGAGGCAGCAGACACAGAAGCGGCTACCGACGCGGCAGCGCTTAAGATCGCTATTGTCAGCAGCCCTTCCGGCGTAGATGACGGTTCTTTTAACGAAGACAACTACAACGGCATCCTGACCTTTATCGAGAGCCATCCTGACTGCACCGTTACACCGGTACAGGAGACAACCGGCGACGTTACGGCAGCCGTACAGGCAGTGGCAGATATCGTGGCGGATTATGACGTGATCGTATGCTGCGGTTTCCAGTTCGCAGGCATCGCGACCATCGCGCAGGAGAACCCGGAAGTTGACTTTATCCTGGTAGACTCCTTCCCCTCCGATGCAGAGGGCAATGAAGTAACCGTAGACAATATCTATGCGATGCAGTTTGCCGAGCAGGAGTCCGGCTTCTTCGCAGGTATGGCGGCTGCACTTGAGACAGCTTCCGGCAAGGTGGCTGTTGTCAACGGTATCGCTTATCCTTCCAACGTTAACTACCAGTACGGTTTCGAATGCGGTGTTAAATATGCCAACGAGACCGAAGGCCTGAACGTAGAGATCGTTGAACTGGCTTCCTATGCAGGCACAGACGTAACCGGCGCAGACGTAGGCGGTAACTATATCGGTTCCTTCGCCGACGAAGCAACCGGTAAGGTAGTCGGCAACGCACTGATCGCAGAGGGCGTGGACGTTGTCTTCGTTGCGGCAGGCGCATCCGGCAACGGTGTCCTGACAGCAGTGAAAGAGGCGGAAGGCGTTAAGTTCATCGGCTGCGACGTTGACCAGTATGACGACGGCGCCAACGGCGATGCCAATGTAGTTCTGACATCCGCCCTGAAAGTAATGCACCTGAACGTGGAACGTTCCTTAAATACCATCGTAGACGGCACCTTCAAGGGCGCTAACGTGGTACTGCAGGCTGACACGGATTCCACAGGCTATGTGAAGGAAGACGGCAGATGCCAGCTGTCCGCCGAGACCATCTCCAAGATCGACGCGGCTTACGAGCAGGTTAAGGGCGGCACGATCGTTCCGGCAGCGAACTTCAACGGAGTAACTCCCGAGGATTTCTCCTGGTAATTTCATAAAAATATTAAGGCTGTAAGAGGTTTTCTCTTGCGGCCTTTTTTATTTTGCCGTATTCTATAAATATAGCGATTTTTATTTTCTTATTTAATAATCCAAAGCGAGGGCAGCGCATGTCAGATTACATTATTGAGATGAATCATATCACGAAGCGTTTTCCCGGGATCGTAGCCAATGACGACGTATCCATCCAGATCAAAAAGGGCGAGATCTACGCACTTCTGGGGGAGAACGGCGCCGGCAAGTCTACTCTGATGAGTATGCTTTTCGGCATGTACGAGCCGGACGAGGGTGAGATCATCATCCGCGGTGAGAAAGTGAAGATTCAGTCTCCCAACCACGCGACAAAACTGAATATCGGTATGGTACACCAGCACTTTAAACTGGTAAGCAACTACACGATCGCCGAGAATATCATCATGGGCATGGAACCCGTGAAGAAGACTCTGGGCCTTTTTCCCTCTGTGGATCTTAAGAAGGCCAATGAAGATATTCTGGCTCTCTCCCGCAAGTTCGGCCTGGAGGTGGATCCCACGAAGGTGATCGAGCAGATCAACGTATCCATGCAGCAGCGCGTAGAGATCCTTAAGATGCTCTACCGGGAAGCGGAGATCCTCATCTTCGATGAGCCGACCGCCGTGCTGACACCCCAGGAGATCGAATTCCTGCTGGAGATCATCCGCAGCCTGCGGGACGACGGCAAGACCATCATCCTGATCACACACAAACTCGAAGAGATCAAGAAGATCGCCGACCGCTGCGCTATCCTCTGCCGCGGAAAACTGATCGACATTTTAAATGTAGCCGAGACCGATACCCGGACCATGGCCAATCTGATGGTGGGCCGTGAAGTCAGTTTTACCGTGGACAAGCCGGAACCCGGATTCGGCAAAGAAGTCCTGCGCGTAGAACATCTGACCGTCCGGAACGAAGACCGGTATGAGGTCGTAAAGGATGTCTCCTTCTCCGTGCGGGAGGGTGAGATCTTCGTAGTAGCCGGCGTATCCGGCAACGGACAGATCGAGCTGGCCGACGCCATCGCCGGGCTGATGAAACCTGCCGCCGGCACCATCACCCTGAACGGCGTGGACATCACTTCGTATTCCATCCGCAGACGGAATCTGGCAGGCCTCTCCTATATTCCGGAAGACCGGCACAATGTCGGGCTGGTGATGGACTTTACACTGTCCGATAACCTGGCCCTGAAAAGCTATTTCAAAGAACCCTTTTCCACAAAGGGCGTGGTACATACGGATGCATTCACGAAATACGGCGAGACCCTGATCGACAAATATGATATCCGGAGCAGCCAGGGCAATGACACCGTCGTCCGTTCCATGAGCGGCGGCAACCAGCAGAAGGCCATTA
>VSOD01000469.1 GCA_009774655.1 Lachnospiraceae bacterium | reverse complement strand
ACACAGGCCAGACTGATCGATGCCGTGAAAGCGGAGGTAAGTGCCTATGGCAGGAAATAAAAATCTGGCAGAGGATCCGTATGAGCGATTGGCGAATGCAATTATTTTGCAGGCAGTCGCTGATTATCGGGTAGCGCTTAAGAAGATAAAGGCACATCCGAAGGATCGAAAAGCAATAGATGAGGCTATGGAGATCGAGAGATTCTTCCGGTCCGGTTGGTACAGTCAGCTGACAAGCGTGAACGGGGAGTACCTGATCAAAAGGCTTCAGGACGAAATAAGACAATCAGAGTCAATCCGAGGGAGAAAAAACAAATCCAATCGGAGGTAGCTTATGAACAGACATCAGCAGGAAGCGAAGAAATATTTATCACAGGCCTTTGGTCTGAACCAGCGGATCGAGAGCAAGCTGGGACAGATCGAGGATCTTCATGACCTGGCCACCAAAGCAACGGTGACATATTCGGATATGCCGAAGAGCCCGAACAGGGATGGTTCCAGAATGGAAGATGCCATTATCAAGATTATCGACCTGGAGAATGAGATCAACCAGGATATGATGAAGCTTGTGGAATTGAAGAAGGATATCATCCGCAGGATCAAAGCAGTGGAGAGCGCCGAGCTTCAGACGATACTGGAACTGCGGTACCTGTCTTATATGAGATGGGAAGAGATCGCCATTGAGCTTGGGTATGGGATCGATAATGTATTCCGCCTTCACAGGAATGCCCTGGATGAAATAACGATTCCGGAAACAATACAGTAAAATCAAGTTCGATACAGTAAGCCTATGTGATAATGTTAAACTGGCAAAAGCGAAAGATGAGAGAGCCGTTGCGGAGCAGAGCACCGTGGCGGCTTTTTCTATGGGAAAGAAGGTGGAATGATGCCAAGGAAACCGAAGCATCCATGCTCTTATCCCGGATGCCCGAAGCTGACAGACAAAAGGTTTTGTGAAGAGCATGAGAAGCTGAGCAACAGTAACTATGAGAAGTACGGCAGAGATAAGTCTACGAAGAAGAGATATGGTCGTGCATGGAAGAGGATCCGTGACAAGTATGCTGCGGAACATCCCTTCTGTGAGCTGTGTTTTGAACGTGGAATTATCGTGCCGACTGAAGAGATCCACCATAAGCTGCCTTTGAGTGAAGGTGGTACGCACGATCGTAGTAACCTGATCGCGCTGTGCAAGTCGTGTCACTCAACCATACACGCGAAGAGAGGGGACTATTGGGGAAACCATCGCGGGTAGGGGCGGTGCGAATCTCTACAGGTATGGCTCCCAGGGAACGGCGCGGGGGTCACGCGTGCAAAATCGCGAAATGAAAAGTGAAATTTGGAAGGAAGGAGGGCGATGCTCTATGGCTGGAAGAAAGCCGAAGCCTACAGCGGTAAAAAAGCTGGAAGGCAATCCGGGAAAGAGAAAACTGAACACAAAAGAACCGAATCCGGGTAAGGGAATGCCCGACTGCCCTGCATGGTTATTGCCGGAAGCCAAGACATAATGGATCCGGTTATCGGAGAAACTGAATCAGATGGGAGTGCTGACGGAGATCGACCGGTCTGCGTTTGCAGCCTATTGTCAGTCCTATGCCAGATGGAAAGAGGCCCAGGAACACATCAATTCTGAAGGTGCTACCTATGAAACAGAGAACGGCATGCAGAGACCTAATCCGTGGGTCGCGATCTGTAACACAGAACAGCGTTTGATGATGCAGGCTGCATCTGAGTTCGGACTGACTCCATCTGCCAGATCGAGGATCATGGCGGCCTCCGGTGTCGGTAAAGATGATGAGGATGAGATGGAGGCATTACTTGGGGGTGAGGCTTAATGGCGGAGAGAAGACCTGCGGGTTATCCGAAGCTTAAGAACTATAAGCCGTCAAGATTTATGCTTCCGACATCTCATTATGATAAAGCGAAGGCTGACAGGGCTGTTAAGTTCATTGAGAATCTGTGCCATACCAAAGGCAAATGGGCAGGCAAGCGGTTCTGGCTGCTTCCTTGGCAGGAACAGTTGATCCGGGATATCTTCGGGATCGTCAAACCTGACGGGTACCGACAGTTCCGGACAGCCTTTGTGGAAATATGCAAGAAGGTAGGTAAGAGCGAATTGGCAGCAGCCGTCGCTCTTTATCTTTTGTATGCAGATAATGAACCTTCTGTTGAGGTCTATGGTGCTGCCGCTGACAGGCAGCAGGCCAGTATTGTTTTTGATGTGGCAAAGCAGATGGTGGAGATGTCACCGGCACTTCTGAAACGGTCGAAGCTGATGACGGCAACAAAGAGAATAGTAAACTACGGAAATTCAGGATATTACCAGGTGCTCAGTGCAGAGGTCGGGGGTAAGCATGGATTTTCAGTCAGTGGATTGGTGTTTGATGAGATTCATACACAGCCGAACAGGCAGTTGTATGACGTTCTGACAAAGGGATCTTCGGATGCCAGACAAAATCCGCTGCATTTCATTATCACCACGGCAGGAACGGATAGACATTCCATTGCCTATGAGCTTCATACAAAGGCGGTGGATATTCTGGAAGGCCGGCGTGTGGATCCGACGTTCTATCCGGTGGTCTACGGACTGAAGGATGATGAGGACTGGGAGGATGAAGCAAACTGGTACAAGGTCAATCCTTCCCTGGGATATACGGTCGATATCGAAAGGCTCAGGGATGCCTACCGGGAAGCAAAGCAGAATCCGGCGGATGAAGTGACCTTCAAGTGGCTGAGGCTGAACATGTGGGTTTCCAGTACTGTGGCATGGATACCGGATGCGATATTCATGAAAGGAAATGAAGAGATCGACTTGGCAGCTCTGGAAGGTAGGGACTGTTACGGCGGTCTGGACTTATCCAGCACAGGTGATATCACGGCTCTCGTTTTGGTGTTCCCACCGAGGGATGAGGATGAGAAGTACATTCTGCTTCCATTTTTCTGGGTACCGGAAGAGACAATACCACAAAGGGTAAAGGCAGCTTCCGTTCCTTATGACATCTGGGAGAGACAGGGATATTTGTTATCGACCGAGGGCAACGTGATCCACTATGACTTCATTGAGAAGTTCATCAATGATCTGGCAGAGAAATATCATATCGTCGAGATCGCAGTGGACAGATGGAACGCCACACAGATGATCCAGAACCTGGAGGGTGATGGATTCACGATGATTCCGTTCGGCCAGGGCTTTGCTTCTATGTCCGGACCGACAATGGATTTTTATCGTCTGCTCATGGAAGGCAAGATCATTCACGGAGGGCATCCGGTTCTCAGGTGGATGGCCGGCAACGTGGTGGTCGATACCGATCCTGCCGGGAATATTAAGGTAACGAAGGCAAAAGTCAGTACCACCAGCTCTGCTGGTGGTTTGCTATAACCCCTCCGGGGTCTTTTGTGTTTCCGCCTAAAGGCGG
>VSOD01000468.1 GCA_009774655.1 Lachnospiraceae bacterium | reverse complement strand
CGAATATGCTCTCCTCATATCCGGGGACGCCGCTGCGGGTGGGCAGCTCGGGGCTGGATGTGCAGACGATACAAACCTATCTGGGCAGGATCCGAAGGAATTATCCGGCCATTCCGGTGATCACCGATGCGCCGGGCACCTTCGGTGAGAGCACCAGGGCGGCCGTTACGAAATTCCAGAGTGTCTTTAATCTGGCCAGCGACGGTATTGTGGGGAAGTCCACCTGGTACAAGATTTCCAGCCTCTATACGGCGGTGGCGAGGCTGGCAGAGCTGGACAGTGAGGGCAATACGCTGGGGATCGGCACGGTCCCGCCCTCTGCCGTGCTCAGGCAGGGTTCCGCCGGGCAGGATGTGGTCACGCTGCAGTATCTTTTGAATGTCATCTCCGAATATTATCCGGGCATTCCGGCGCCCGCACAGGACGGAGTATTCGGCAGCGGTACGAAGCAGGCGGTGGTTGCCTTCCAGCAGAGAATGGGGCTGGTGCCGGACGGGATAGTGGGGCGCGCGACCTGGAATGCCCTGTATGAAACCTGGCAGGGTATCAACCAGAATGTTCCGCAGCCCGGACCTTCGCCGTCCCCGTCGCCCGACCCGGGAAATGTGATCACCTACACGGTGCGTTCCGGGGATACGCTGTGGCTTCTGGCGAACCGGTACGGTACGACGGTGGACGCCATCAGACAGCTGAACGGGCTTACAGGCGATATGCTGCAGATCGGGCAGGTGCTTAAGATTCCGGTTTCGCAGACGCAGCAGTATATCACCTACACGGTGCGTTCCGGGGATACGTTGTGGCTTCTGGCGAACCGGTACGGCACGACGGTGGACGCCATCAGGCGGTTAAACGGGCTTACAAGCGATATGCTGCAGATCGGACAGGTGCTTAAGATTCCGGTATAGCGGTGTTTTTGCGTGTCTGCGGCGAGGGGCAGATCCTCTGGCCGGACTTACAGGTTCAGCAGGGAACTTAGCTGCAGACGCGAAGTCCCTTGCTGAACCTGTTGCATTTCTAAGTAAACGACATTAGGAATTTTGTTTACTATAATTATTTTTGTGAAAAAACAGTAGGAAATGGACTTCTTATATGGTATGATTATAAAGATTTGATCGTCAAAGGTATTTTTGAATAGAAATGATAAAGCGGATAGAGAGAATGGAGGAAACTGATATGAAGTTTGCATACGGCAGCAGTAAGAAAGGCGATGTGTCAGAAGCATTGAGAACTATTACAGAGCCTGCGGCCCTGTTTTTTTCTGTTGCGAAAGAGGATATGCTTGAGCGTGCGGCCAGTGAGATCGAGAAGACTTTTCCCGGTGTGGCATCCATCGGAGGTGTCGGGCAGGCCTATATTGACAGACAGTTTTTTGACGCAGGCATCACGGTCATCGCGATGAAAGAAAACATTAAGGTTGTGGCGGACGTTCTGGAAGAGGCATCTGTCATGCCGATCAAATATATCAGACGGCTGGAGAATGCCGTGAGGGCAGTAGGAGGCGAACGGGGCAATACGGCATGTTTCGATATCTGTTCGGCCGGCGCGGATGTGCGCGCCGTTACAACACTGTCCGATTATCTGTGCCGTCTTGGCTATGATCTTGCGGGCGGTACAAGCAATTCGGCGATGGTTGCCTGCAACGGCAGGGTATACAAGGATGCATGCGCCTTTTTCATCTTCAGGAATCTCAGAGGAAAGATAAAATCATATAAAGAAAACATCTACGTACATCCGGAGGAGAATGCCAAACAGTTCATGGTGACGGAGGCAGATCCGAAGAAATATAAGATCCGCACGCTGGAGAACACGTCCGCCGAGAAGGTGTACACTTCCGAGCTGGGCATCGGCAGGGATAAGATCACGACGCAGACTTTCAAGAACCCGTTTGGACATGTGTGTAATAATGATACATATATCGTCTCGATCAAAGGCGTTGAATCAGATGGAAGCATTACCACCTTCCGCCCTGCAAACAGGATGGACTTTCTTACGATACTGAGTATGGGCGACTATCGTGAGGTGGTGCAGGATACGATCTCGAGGATCAAGAGCGACCTCGGCGGCGCCTCGGCAGTGCTGTCCGTCAACTGTCTGTTCCGGTATATCATGTTTAACGACGAGAATTACTGGGACAGCTATCTTTCGGAGATGTGCCGCAGCTTTTCACATGCAGGCATGGTCGGTGTCGGTGAACATTATAATACACAGTTTGTGAATCAGACAATGTGCTGTCTGGCATTTGAGTAGGGGAGGAAGAGGAAGACGTGTTTAAATTATTTGCAAACGCTGGGAATAAAGACAAGGAAAACGGTTCCGCGTCCGCTGTGACGGCGGAGAAGAAGATGGATTTTGATAAGCATCCGGTGGATTATGCATTGTCAAGTGCATACAGGGTCGTGAATGAACTGGCGGAGGATGTCTTTCTGACGACACAGAAGATGCGGTATGCGACGGAGCGTCTCTCGGAGCTGAAAGAAGATATGGTGGGGCCGCAGGGCGAGGTGAGCGCGCTGGACGAGGGATTTCAGGATATCACGACGGCGGCAGATCATTTTAATGATGTAGAGGCGGAGATTGATGGATCCGTCTCAGAAGCACAGCGGCAGATGGAACAACTGAAACAGGATTCCAATGCCCTGCAGGAAAACTTTAGAAATATGTCCCAAACCTTTGAGATGCTGCAGGATGCACTGGATAAGATCAGGAACAGTCTGACAGGGATCCGGGCGGTTGCCGACCAGACGAACCTGCTGGCGCTGAATGCAAGCATCGAGGCGGCCAGAGCCGGTGAACAGGGAAGAGGCTTCGCGGTAGTGGCAGAGGAAGTCGGCAATCTCGCGAAGATGAGCCGGGACATGGTCGAAGGTATTCACGCCAATATCGTGGAAGTGGAGCGTCAGAGTAATGAGCTGAACAGGTTTATTGAAGCCTCCGATGAGGCGATGCTGTGTAATATCAAAAGCATAGAACAGACCGGTAAATATTTCGATGATGTGAAGAAAAGTGTTTCCGGCACGACCGAGGTGCGGGAAGCGATCGAAAGTGCAGTGGAGAGAAACCGTGCCTATGTACAGACCGTCCAGAATTCTCTGGCCGGGACTGCAGGCGTTTACAGTGACATCATTGATAAGATGGACATTGACGACAGTAAGAAAGGTGTGCTTATCGAGACATTCCAGAATATCATCGAACAGGCAATCGCCATGGTGAAAGAACTGCCCTGATCATTTCAGGGCGGTTTTTTGTGAAATTATCTTGACAAACGATTAAATAAGTGCTTAAATGTTCAGATAATAAAATTATAAAAAAGAATGCATATCATACCATGGGAGGTGCATTCATCATGACAAAGAAACAAAAGAAAGTACTGATCCGTATTATCATAGCGGCGCTGCTGACGGCGGTCTTCTGCTT
>VSOD01000467.1 GCA_009774655.1 Lachnospiraceae bacterium | reverse complement strand
CTGGAGATTCTGAATACTCCGGGCTACGTACTGTATGATGTAACAAAGGACTGGATCCTGCCTCCTGTAACCGTCAACGCTGACGATGCATCCACTCTCTTTACCTACGATGATGAGACATATATCCGCATCATGCAGAAACTGGATGCCCTGATCGCCGCCAATAAAGAACGTGAGTACATCTCAATCGGCAATGAAGAAATGCTGTTGGGCAACCGGCTGTCACACGTCCAGAATATCCACAACGATCCGAACGCCCAGCCGTTGGATGCCTACCCTTTTCGTGAACTGTGGGAACAATTTTATGAGCAGGAGGTCAAAACGCCCCGGCTTATGATCGAGCTGGAGCTTTACCGCCAATGTCTGCCGGAGCAGGATCTCTACCTGCAGCATGTATCCCTTTACCAAAAGGTATTGGGCCGCGCCCGTTTTCAGGAACCGCCTTTTACCAACCTGACCGTCAGCCTCTCTTTCCGCCCGCAGGTAGATTCTATCCTGTCCACACTGTTTTTGCAGTATGTCCCGAAATCCCTCCGGGTTTCATTCGGGCTTTGCGGAATTGCCAGGCTGCTGACGGTCCTGGATACCTCCAATGACCTTTTACCCGTACAGGAAAAGCTCTTGGGCGGCACAGTCAAACCTGCCACATACCGCCCTCTGCAAATGCCGGTCTTTTCCACTCTGTATCGGTGGATCATGCAGAGCGGAGCGGAAAGCTGGGAGAGTTCATTCGCCCTGCGCTTCCGCCTGCAGCTGCACTATTATACATACCATACGCAAAAAAGAGAGCCCTCCTCCTACCTGCGTAACAACGAGAACGACTACATATCTCTTTCCGACTGTGCACAATGCTATATGCGCGGCATTTGGGATAAGGACTTGTTCTACAAGGCAGTATACACCTTCTTCCGTCTGGACGATGTTATAACCCCGGTCAGCAGCCTGGAAGCCAAAGGCAAGATGCCTTACTGCTGGAGCGCCACTTCCGCTCTTGAAAGCTTATTTGGAAAGAATACGATCAAACCAGTAAACGACAGATACAGCTCCGATACGATCTATGAGGAAATGCCGGAGATGGTCTTTGCACACAGCCTCTATCAGGAGATACTGCACGTGGTGCTTACCGTGGAATTGACACGTGGTGAGCAGCCCACACCCTTTTCCGATGCTGCCAAAAGCATCCGGCTGATCTACGGTATCGACCATATGATCCAGATTCTGACTGCCCTTGGCAAAGCCCCTTTGGATCGAGGCAACGGTTACTATTATGAATCTTTGGACCGTCAAACGGTACTCAGCCATCTGTTAAGGGTCTCCTGGCCCAAACCGGAAGAAACCGCCGCCGATCTGAAAAAAGCCTTACAGGATACTGATATCACGAAAAAGCGTCTTGTAGAGCTTGCCATGTACGCCCAGCAGTGGATTCCCATGCTGGAAGAGTATTTTGCGCTGCCCGGTTTCGCCAGCGCCTGTTACTATTTCATGGCCCATACACGCGACCTGTACAGCGAGCGGGTATTGTCCACCATCGCCAGATACACGCCCCTCTCCCCGGAAGAATTGAGAGACGGCGCCTTTGACGTACACTGGTTCTTCGAGGCCTACGAGAAACTTGGAGAGAAGAATTTCAATCTGCTCTATGATGCCGCCAAATATTCCTCCTCCGGCACCGCCCACGCCCGGGCCAGAAAATATGCGGACGCCGCATTGGGTAACGTGACCCTGAAAGCATTGACGGCACAGATCGAGCAAAAGCGCAACAAAGACCTGCTGATGAGTCTGGGTCTGCTGCCCTTTTCCGACAATAAGAAGGCGCGGGAAGCTGAGATATTAGAGCGCTACTGCTTTATCCAGAAATTCAAGAAGGAAAGCCGCCAGTTCGGCGCCCTGCGAAGAGCCAGCGAAGGCCACGCCGTAGAGATTGCCCTGCGCAATTTAAGTGTCAATGCCGGTTTTACAGACGTGACGCGCCTTGTGCTGCGCATGGAAGGCCAGATGTCCAGACAGTCCGCGCAATATTTCGACTGGCAGCCGACCGGTGAGATCGAGTTGATGATAGCCGTGGACGAAAACGGCAAGTGCAGCCTGAAATGCCGCAAAGACGGCAACCCTCTTAAGTCCGTCCCCACCAGATATAAGAAGGACGAGACTGTGCAGAACTTCCAGACCGTCACCAGACAGCTCAAAGAGCAGTATCGCCGCACAAAGCAGATGATGGAACAGGCCATGGAGGATCGGACCGCCTTTGAAGTCTGGGAATTCCTGGAAATGTACCAGAATCCGGTAGCGCGGCCGATCACAGAGCGACTGGTGGTGCGTACCATAACGGATGCCACAGACAGGATCGTTTCTGCCGAAACGCCAAATATGACAGAAGTATCAGAATCAGCTCCTGTAATCGGCTTCCTCACCCCGGACGGTATTGCAGACTTCTCCGGCGCCATCCATCCGGTGGATCCGGAAGACCACATCCTGATCGCGCACCCTTTCGACCTGTACAAAAGCGGCCACTGGCACGAATACCAGAAGCTGCTTTTTGACAGGCAGATCAAACAGCCTTTCAAGCAGGTCTTCCGGGAACTCTACGTGAAACTGGACGAAGAACTGGAAAAAGAAGCCTCCATGCTCTTCTCCGGCAACCAGATCCAGCCTCGAAAGACGGTCGGCGGCCTGCGCAGCCGCCGCTGGGTAGCAGACTATGAAGACGGCCTGCAGAAAATTTATTACAAAGAAAATATTGTTGCGTATATTTTCGCTATGGCAGACTGGTTCAGCCCCAGCGACGCGGAAGCGCCAACTCTGGAGTACGTGGCATTCACTGACCGCAAAACGGGAAAACCGCTTAAGATCAGGGAGATTCCGGACGTCATCTACAGCGAAGTCATGCGGGACGTGGATCTGGCGGTCAGCGTCGCCTACGCGGGCGGTGTGGATCCCGAAACCAGTCACTCCACCATCGAAATGCGAAAAGCCATCGTGGCCTGCAACCTCTCCCTTTTCGGTACAAAAAATGTCCGTCTGGAAGGTAATCACGCCATCATCGACGGCAAACTCGGACAATACAGCGTCCACCTCGGCAGCGGCGTCGTACACCAGATCGGAAATGCCATGCTCTTTGTCCTGCCCGTCCACTCCCAGCGCAGGGGCCGTATCTTCCTGCCCTTCGTGGACGACGACCCGAAGACCGCGGAGATCATGTCGAAGATCCTTCTCTTCGCAGACGACGGGAAGATCAAGGATCCGAAGATTATACGGCAGATACAATAAAAAAAGAGGAGAGTACACTATGATCATCAGCGCAAGCCGCAGAACCGACATTCCTGCATATTTTTCCGAATGGTTTCTCAACAGAATCGAAGCGCAGTATGCTTATGTGCGCAATCCCATGAATATACGTCAGGTCAGCAGCATCAGTCTCAGCCCTGAACT
>VSOD01000466.1 GCA_009774655.1 Lachnospiraceae bacterium | reverse complement strand
AAACCTAAAGCATGGAAAAGAAAATGCAGTAAGCAGGAGCATTGAGGATGCAATCGTAATACGCAGGGGACAGGAGGAAGCGGTCTTTGGGGAGGAAACCAATATAGAAAAGTTAGTGGCGTTGAATTATCAGGACAAGACTGCAGAGGCGTTATCGGATGCAGAAATCAACTTTTTTTTCGAGAATCGTTTAAGGGCAATAGAGCGCAGGTTAGATGAAAACATCAATGTAGATTATACAGAAAGTGAAAAAGAAAGATTCATGAAAGAGGCTGAAAAACTGACCAGTCTTACGGTAGGTTATTCAGAAGGCTGGAAAGTACTGAATCGGGATATTGGTAGTTTCATAGTTATTATATCAGTTATGATATCCGTTATCATTACGCCTCTTTTTGCAGAGGAAACACAGACGGGAATGCAGGAACTCAGCCGGTCTGCCATGAAAGGGAAAAAACAGCTTGATTTCGCAAGAATCATTACAGCATATGGCATGGGAAGTATACTGTATTTTTTGGCAGTTCTCTTCTGCTTTTTGATCAAAATGATGCCATTTGGGTTTTCAGGAGCGGACGAATATATACAGAGCAGTGAGAACACGTTCTTTTCCGTATTTCATATTTCCTATATACAGCAATTTGCATGGAATTGTCTTCGTGGATATGTGTCGCTTATTTTTGTGGTATCGATGACAATACTGATTTCGGTTATGCTGGAACAGGTAATGGCGGGATTGGCAGCAATTTGCTTCTTCTGGGGGTTGCTGCTGATTATGAATCAGATGATCAGTTTTGAAGTTAATCATATGTTTGCAAATTTTATGCCGTTAAGACTGGCAGGCAGTCTTGATTTTTATAATCGGTATGAAATATACAGATTTGCGGGAAGAACCTTTGACGGCATTGTATGGTGTCCGATAGTTGCGTTGGTTTTATCAGTTGGAATGGCTGCATTAGCCGTATGGCGGTTGCATAGGAAAAAATGGGGCTGTTTCTGGTGACGGCATTGCGGAGATTTTCCGTATTGTAATGACTCCGAGGGGTGCTTTTTTTATCATTGCGCATATAGTACTGGTAAAAGAAGAAATACCGGTGAAACGATTCGCCGGGCAATTAGGAGGCGTAACAGAGAAAATGGACAAATACGCTGGCATTGATGTATCGGACATACAGGGAGTCATCGACTGGGGACTTGTGAAGCAGGATGGATGCAGGTTCGCGATCCTGCGCAGTATCAGGCATTCGGGAAAGCCGGACCGGCAGTTTGCGGCCAATCTCAGGGGCTGCAGGGAGCAGGGAATCCCGGTGGCGGTCTACAAATATACTTATGCGAAGACTGTAGAAGAGGCCGAGGCGGAAGCGAAGCAGGTGATCGATCTGCTACAGGAAAATAACTTAAAATGCAGGATTTTCTGGGATGTGGAAGACAAGGAGTCTCTGCATCCTCTGGGTAAAGAAAAGCTGACGGAGGTGATCAAGGCGGCGGAACGGACCATTACGAACGCGGGTTATGTGTTCGGGATCTATGCGGGGCTGTATGTGTATAAGGAGCAGTGGTTTGATTTCGCGCAGTTCACCGGTCCGTTGTGGGTGGCCAGATACCCGGTAAGCGGGGTAAAGACGCTGGCGGATCTCCCGCAGGAAAAGTATAAGCCGGATGTGGGGCGGGCATTGTACGGATGGCAGTTTACATCGACGGGTAAAGTAAATGGTATTCAGGGAAATGTTGATCTGGATCTTCTGTATGAGCCGCCGGCCACACTGGAACAGTCCCCGCCGGAGGAAAGATATACTTTTTTCGCGGAGGAGATCAGCTTTGGCAGGGCGCAGCAGCTGTTGGAGGCGGCAGGGAAGATGGATATCAAAGGAAAACTGTTCCGGGAAGTGTGACACTTATACACTTTATTTTTTGTGCAAGGTGCGGTATTCTAATAATAAAAAAGGAGAAAGCCAATGTTATTGATACAATATCCGAAGTGCTCTACCTGCCAGAAGGCCAGAAAGTGGCTGGAGGCGCATCATATTACCTATACAGACCGCCATATTGCCGAGGACAATCCATCTTATGATGAGTTAAAACAGTGGTATGAGAAAAGCGGGCTGCCGCTCAAACGCTTTTTTAATACAAGCGGATTGCTGTACAGGGAAATGCAGCTGAAGGACAGGCTGCCTTCCATGAGCGAGGAAGAACAGCTGAGGCTTCTGGCGACGGACGGAATGCTTGTAAAGCGTCCGATTCTGGTAGACGGCGACAGGGTGCTTGTGGGATTTAAAGAAGCGGAGTGGCCGGAGGATCCTGCATAGAGCGGTCAGAAATTTTGCGGGAGCTCTGCACGAAACAGCAAAAGGATGAAAAGATGATGCAAAAAGTTGACTTTGATTTTCAGAGGATAGCACAGGGATACAGGCGGCGGCCGTTTTTGCACAGGCAGGTCATAGAGCGGTTTCAGAGAGAGGTTACCTCCCGCACGTTTGAACAAGGTCTGGATATCGGCTGTGGCGCCGGGCTGTCTGCGAAAGCGCTAAAGCTGATCTGTCGCCATGTGACGGGAATTGATGTTTCCGCAGAGATGATCGCAGCAGCGAAGGAAGTGTGCGGAAATGAGGATGGCTTCGAGTTTATGGCAGGTCAGGCGGAAAAGCTGCCTGCTTTTGCGCAGAAGTTCGACATCGTTACGGCGGCAGGCGTTGTCCAGTGGGTGGATATGCCTCTCTTTTTAAAGGGGCTTTGGGATGAAATGAACAGCAGAGGTTATCTTCTGGTCTATGATTTCTGCATTTCCGACAAGATGAAAGGCTGCACGGCGTACACAACCTGGTGGTATGACGTGTATTTAAAAGCCTTTCCCAGACCGTATCGGAATGAGGCCGTGTGGACAGGAGAAGCGGTCGCGCAGTGCGGCTTTTGGATGATGGATCAGGTGCAGTATGAGATGGCTTATGAGTTTGATCTCGACTCCTTTATTGAATTTATGATGATCCAGTCGAATGTGAATGCGAAGATAGAAGGAGAGGGCCGGTCGGCCGCAGAGACAGCGGAATGGTTCAGGCAGTCGGCGGGGCCGCTTTTTCAGGAAGGGGATGGAGAACAGGGAGCGTTGAGAACGCTGCTTTTTACGGGTTACAGCTGGTATATGCAGAGAAAATAAAATAAGCAGGAAAGAAAACAAAGAACACAAAGAATACAGGAAGGCACAGGGTAAACCATATGGAACCAAGGATTGCAACAGTAAACAGGGTAACAAAGGAAACGGATATCAGCCTGACACTGAATCTGGACGGCAGCGGGCAGTGCAGCATTGATACGGGGATCGGTTTTTTCAATCACATGCTGAACGGATTTGCCAGACACGGGCTGTTTGATCTGACGATTAAGTGCAGGGGAGACTTGGAGGTGGATTCTCATCATACCGTTGAGGACTGCGGAATCGTGCTG
>VSOD01000465.1 GCA_009774655.1 Lachnospiraceae bacterium | reverse complement strand
CCTTGCACACTGTCGCCCTGCGTCCCGCAAATTCGATAAAAGTCGCCTCCGCCAGACCAATCGGAATCTGGATGATGATGGACATCACCATGATCACGATATTGTTGCGGAACGCAAACCAGAATTCCCGGTCCCCCAGAAGTTTACTCCAGTTGGATAGACCGACAAAGGTCTTATCGGCTGCAATGCCGTTCCATTTATAGGTACTGATCGAGAAAGAATCCACGATCGGATAGAAAATAAATACCGTAAGGATCAGGAAAACCGGCAGCAGAAAGACAAGAGCGGCAAGATTCGTGCTTCTCTGTCTGCGCTTTCCCAATGTATTTGTCTGATTGCTCATACTAACCCTCCATGCGTCTGCCCGCAGACGCCCAAAAATGTACTCTTCTTTTTAAGGAAAAGAGGGGGAATGCTCCCCCTCTCATAAACGCTCACGCCGACCGCTTCTATTTTCCCGAGAGATATTCCGCCTGCGCCTCCTGCATCTTCTTGTTGGCATCTTCCGGTGTCATGGTCAAGCCGAATACTTCCTGATTGCCGTCCAGATGTGCATTGGCAACTGTCGGGTTCAGATACTGGTCATACCACAACTGTACTGCGGAAGCCTTGTTCGCCGCATCAATGATGGACTCGGAAACCGGATCCGTGATCTTCTCTTCCACACCTGTAACGGGCGGGATCAGGCTTGCATTTACCATATAGTCGATCGTCTCCTCGCTGGAGAGATAGGTTGCAAACTCAAACGCCGCATCCAGCTTCTCATCGGTACAGTTAAAGGAAATGAACTGGTCGCCCATAGTACCGCACAGGATGGAAGCATCTGCGCCGGAATCGTCCACTGCCGGGAAGGAGAACCAGTCTACCTTGCTGTAGAAGTCATTGCCCGCATCCTCACTGTCTGTCTTGAAGGCCGCCGTATTCCAGGAACCGGTCAGATACATGGCTGCTTCCTCGGTATAGAAGAACGCCTTTGCCTGTCCGTCATCTTCACTCATGGAGTTGAAGCCTTCCGGGAAATATCCCTTGTTCACCCATTCCTGAATCTTCTCGCCCGCATATACGAAACTCTCGTCTTCGAAAGTGCCGTCTCCTGCCGCCGCCTTCTGGAACGGCTCCAGACCGCCTTTTCTCGCAGCAAGGCACTGGAAGTACATGGAACCCGTCCACTTCGGGCCGTTGGCCAGTGTGAAAGGAATGATGCCTTTAGCCAAAAACGTATCGCAGGCCGCCTCCAGCTCGGATACCGTGGTGGGCACGCTAACGCCGCACTGCTCAAACAGGGCTTTGTTGTAATAGATACCCGCGATGGAAATATTCTTTACAGGAATCGCATAGAGCTGTCCATTGTAGCTCGCCTGCTCCAGCGCGCCTTCCATAAAACGCTCTTTCATGCCGTACTTCTCATACAGATCGTCAAGCGGCTGCGCGTAGCCGGAATCAATATACTCGTTCATCGGGCCGCCGGACCATGTGGTGTACATATCCGGGCACTCGCCTGAACTCATGGCAATGACAAGTTTCTCCTTGTACTTGTCGTTCTGGGTCGGGATATTCTCGATGGTATAGCCGCTCTGGGAATTCTCCTCAAACTGGCGGATCGCCATCTCGTAGGTCTCCTTATCCGCACCCTCTGTTCCCACATTCCAGAAAGTGATCACCTTATCCCCGGTATCGGAACCCGTATCTGCCGCCCCTGCATCTGCATCTGCCGCTTCCGCGCCGCTGTCTGCGCTCTCCGCCGGCGCGGCTGCCTGCCCGCCGCTCTGGGAATTCTCCTGTGCTCCGCCGCCGCAGGCCGTTACTGAAAAGCACATCAGTGCTGACAGACCAAGTGCCGTTAATTTTTTCATTCTGTTTTTCATAGTGTCCTCTCCCTTTCTTTTTGATAACACCATGATAACAAATGCCGGCTTTTCACTCCATTTAATAATCTGTCATGATTCTATAAAAATGTTACCGTTATGTGAATTTATGTCCAGCCGATTGCTGTAGAAACATGATACAAACAGAAAAATCAAACGCCCTCTTATTCAGATTTGCTTTCCTTATGTCGATAATCATTATAAATCAATATATTTTTGACAGGGGAGGGGTTCTTATGACTCTTGAGACATTAAACAGTATGGCACAGGTATTAGACTCCATGGAGAATGCCGTGAAGCTGCGCAATCAGGCGAGAGCCGAGAAGCGTGCTGAAGAAGCCGAGCAGGCCAAAAAAGCCTTTCAGGAAAAACTGCTGGCCGCCGCTGCCACCGAGACGGAACTCGACAGCCTGGCATCCAGAGCGAAAGGCTCTCACGACGCAGTTCTCAGAGATCAGCTGATGGGCCTTATGATGGCCGGCTTCTGATCACCGGTTATTTCTTTGGTAAATGCATCAGACGACTTTATTCAATCTGGGCGATCAGACTCCAAAAAGGGGAACGACCGCCCTCCTTTTTTCCTGTTCCGTCATAGAAGCTGACTCTGTCACGATAATCCGGCACCACCCTCATGATCGAATTTCTGGCCAATGTCTCCTGGCTCCTGTTGACACAGATGATGTAGCGGCCTTCTTTTAACTCCGGCAGGTTTTCCTTTCTGTCCTCCACATTCGTCTCCGCAAGATTCACCGTCGCGATTCCTGCCACAGGAAACTTCTTCTTAAATTTGATATAGAAGGAGATGCCCTCCCGGAAAAATACTTTCTTGATCCTTTCCTTCGTGCCGCTGTCATAGACTTCACATAATTCGATCTCATTATTTACTTTTACTCTGGACAATTTCGATTCTACCATATATTACCTCATTTCCGCCGTCTCCTGATCCTGTTCCGATCAAAGACCGCCATCGCACGCTGTTCCGTTAACACTGTAATTTCTACTGCTGCACAGACCTTACAAGCCTGCCTTTTATCATATGCTCCCAGTCTGTTTCCAAGCACTTATCCTATAATTAATTTGTTATGTCGTTTACTATAACACATCACCTGTGTAAAAATCGTGAAGGAAATTGGTAGAATTTCTTAATATTTTCTTACGCCGCAGTATCAGTTTACTGCTTCTTTTCCTGTGAAAAGGTTTCTCACTCATCGTACTGCCCGGATCATCAGATGATACACCCGCCGCCCAGCACATAGCCGTCCTCATAGAATACCACCGCCTGTCCCGGCGTGATGGCGCGCACCGGGGCGAGGAAAGAACATTTGATCACATCCTCTTCCACCTGTTCGATCACACACCGCTCCCCTCCATGGGCATAGCGGATCTTCGCCAGCACCTCCCGCGGACGCGGCAGATCAGCCATCCCCATGAAGTTGAGTTTGTTACAGTACAGCGTATCCCCGAACACATCCTCCGCCTCCCCGATCACCACCTCATTCGTCTCCCGCCTGATCCCGGTGACGAACACCGGATGGCCCATAGCCAGATTGAGCCCCCTGCGCTGCCCGACCGTATAG
>VSOD01000464.1 GCA_009774655.1 Lachnospiraceae bacterium | reverse complement strand
AGGCCGGACACGACTCACAAACTTTTTTAAGGAGAGGTCACCCTATGGATCAGACAATGCATACGCCCTATTTTATCATAGATGAACCGGTTTTGACGCATTACTACGACATGCTGGCACGATCCCTGTCCGAAAACTGGGACAATTACCTGATCGGCTATTCCTTTAAGACCAACTCCCTGCCCTGGCTTGTCTCTTATATGAAAAAAAGAGGCGCTTTCGCCGAAGTAGTGTCGGAAGACGAATACAGCCTGGCCAGGTATATGGGCTACGGCGATCACGAGATCGTCTATAACGGGCCTTACAAAGGCGAACAGTCCTTCCGTGCCGTTCTGCAGGCCGGGGGCATCGTCAACCTGGACTCCATGCAGGAGGTACGCTGGCTTAAGGATCTGGCCGCGGACTGCCCGCAGCAGACCTTCCGCGTCGGTATCCGCGCCAACTTCAATCTGGAAAAAATGTGCCCCGGCGAAACGACGATGGGTGAGGTCAGCGGACGCTTCGGCTTCTGCTACGAGACCGGCAGATTTAAAGAAGCCCTTGCTCTTCTGCGCCAGATTCCCAATGTGGCCGTTACCGGTCTCCACCTGCACTCCAGCAGTAAATCCCGCAGCGTCAATATCTTCCGCTCCATTGCACGCATGGCATGTCAGCTGCAGGAAGAATTTCAGCTGCAGCTTTCCTACGTGGATCTGGGCGGCGGTTACTGCGGCGGTATGGAAGGCCGCCCCGAATATCCCAATTATTTTCCCGCAATCGCAGAGGAACTACGAAAATGTTTTACGCCCGGGCAGACAAAGTTGATCGTGGAACCGGGTATCTCCATGATTTCCAAATGTACCACCTTCGTGACCAGTGTCTTCGACACCCGCGATATCAAGGGAACCCGCTACGTGATGACAGACGGCAGCCGTTTCAATATCGACCCGACGATGATCAAGTCGTCGCACCTGTTCCATATACAGTATGCCGGGGCCCCTTCCCCTGCGGCAGACCATTCTGCGCAGGATCCTTCTGCCTCCGGCGCTGCACAGGTGTCAACCGCAGATACCGCTTTTCCTCTTTCTGTGCGCCCTGTTATGGAGCGTCAGATCGTCAGCGGCTTTACCTGCATGGAAGTGGACCGTATCTTTACCCACAAAGACCAGCCCGAGCTGATCCCCGGCGACCGTATCATCTACGAGAATGTGGGCGGCTATACCATGAGCCTGAATCCTCTTTTTATCCAATATTTTCCGGCCGTGTACGTGAGAAATCAGGATGCCCTGCGCCTGGTACGCCAGAAATGGACGCCTGAAGAGTATGTGCAGGGCTGCTGCCTTGACTGATAAGGGATACGAATGCGTTTTGACTGAAAGGAATCAGAACTCTATGAACAATGTTGCGAACCTGAATCTGCTGATCTTAAGCTGCGGCACCAGAAATCTGCTGGTGCGCTATTTCAAGGACCGGGCCAACGGCTTTGCCAGGGTAGTGGGAACAGACTGCAGCACCTATGCGCCGGCCCTCTATGAGACGGACGCCCATTATATCGTACCGCGCATGACAGACCCGTCTTATCTGGACACGATTCTGGAGATCTGCCATAAAGAAGCCATAAACGCCGTTCTTCCGCTGCAGGAAGACGAACTGTTCCTGATCGCCTCCCACAGGCAGCTTTTTACAGAGGCCGGCATCACGCCCATCGTATCAGCTGCGGAAGCGATCGAACTGTGCCGTGACAAATATGTCTTCTACCAGTACCTGAAAGAACACGGGCTGCCCGCCATCACCACCTGCTGCAGCTTCGAAGCATTCCGGCAGGAAGCGGCAGCCGGCACCATGAAACTGCCGGTCTTTCTCAAACCTGTCCGCGGCTGCGGCAGCATCGGCATTCAGAAAGTGGAGCAGGCAGGCCTTTTAGAAGCCCTCTGCCGTTATCAGACGGAACCTTATATCATCCAGAATTTTGCACAGGGAGAGGAATTCGGCGCAGATATCTACATTGACCTGCTGACGAAGCAGCCCGTCACTGTTTTTGTAAAAAAGAAACTCCGTATGCGGGCCGGCGAAACAGAGAAATCCGTCTCTTATAAAGATCCTGCACTTTTTGAACTGATCGGGAAAACCCTGTCGCCGTTAGCGCTGACAGGGCCTGTTGATATGGATATTTTCCGGATTGACGGCCGGTACTATATTTCGGAGATCAACCCCCGCTTCGGCGGCGGTTATCCCCACGCATACAACTGCGGCGTAAATTTCCCCCGCCTGCTCGCCAATAACCTGAACGGCATTGCCAACGGCCGCATGATCGGCCATTATGAGACCGGGGTCTGCATGTTGAAGTACACCGATCTGTTAACCCTGCCGGAAGATCCCGCATAAATCCCGGAGAAGAAATGGCCCCGGCACTTATCCCGCCGTCGTAGATACAGCAAATCAGCCATTCCGGTCATGCAATCCCGTCAGCGTATCATCTCCCAGGCAAGCGGCGTCCCAGGTGCAATGTCGCAGGCCGCCGTTTTCCCAAGGATCTCTTCGTAATACATGGTATGCAGACCATGGTGCGGACGGATCGAACGCACATTGTCCGGTGTCAGCTTCTCCCCGGCTTTGATCTCTTTGACCACGAACAGCGAGCGGGAGCCGCTGCGCTCTTTCTCCTGCTTCTCTGTCAGCCGGTACTCTGCCTGTCCCAGAGCCTTTTCCACGATACGGATATGGTCTACCATCTCTTTGAATTCCTCCGGCTCCATGGAAAAAGCGCCGTCCGGCCCGCCATCGGCGCGCCGCAGCGTCAGATGCTTCTCCACCATCTTCATCCCCAGCGCCGCAGCCGCTACCGGCACCGTGCTGCCCATCGAATGGTCGGACAGCCCTGTCAGGCAGTCATAAGTATCCGCCAGTGTGGGAATCATCTTCAAGTTGATCTCCTCATAAGGCGTCGGATACGCGGACACGCATTTTAACAGCATGACCTCTTCGTTCCCTTCCTCCCTGCATACCTGCAGCGCGCGCTCGATATCCTCCGCCCGCGCCACGCCCGTAGCCAGGATGATCGGCCTGTGCATCCCCGCCGCCCTGCGGATCAGCGGAATATCATTGATCTCATAAGATGCGATCTTATATGCCGGCATATCGCAGTCCCGCATAAAGTCAACGGCCGCCGCATCAAAAGGAGAAGAAAAGCACTCCATTCCCAGACTTTCCGCCACCTCCTTTAATTTCGGCTGCCACTCCCAGGGGGTGGAGGCTTCCTCGTACAGCTTATACTCCGTCATACCGTCCCACAGACCGCCGTGAATCTGAAAATATTCGTTATCACAGTTCACCGAAAGACTGTCTGCCGTGTAGGTCTGCAGCTTGACCGCATCCGCCCCGGCCTCCTTCGCCGCATGGATGATCTCCACCGCCCTGCCGTAATCTTTTAAATGATTCCCCGACATTTCCGCCACACAGAAGC
>VSOD01000463.1 GCA_009774655.1 Lachnospiraceae bacterium | reverse complement strand
CCGTGCAATAGCGGCAGTGGGATCAGGAGGGGCGGAGATTGATGCTCTTGAAGAAGGATCTGAGGAATAAATCTTTATAGACAGAATATGTGTATTCTTTATCAGTACACTGAATTCTGACAGTATGGCCATTGTCCTGATTGCATTTATCACGAAAATAGAACATATGTGGCCTGGAGTCATATTTTTTATGAAGAAAGGTAATATAACGCTGCCATATCCCGGGGGAAGGGACGCCATAGCATACCAGATCGACCAATAAAAGATTGCTGTAAGCTGTTCCAAGGTAAAATCGTAAGCCTTCTGTCTGACAGGGTGTGCCACAGAAGAGAACCATACGCCCTTCATGCAGGAAGGAACGAATCGGCTCCCAGATATTAGACAGATCGCTTTGCACATATTTTGTTCTTGTAATTTGCTCCAGATCCTCTACTTTGTCAATTCCTTTATGGGCGATGCTGCCGTCTTCCATAAGGCAGGCGCCATATACGACACCGCCCTGTTGAAGGACATGACGCGCCAGAAGCGGAAAAATGCCGCCTGAGGAGCCGAGAAGACGAAGAGAAGGCTCCTTTGCGTGAGCACCAAAATAGTGATTTTTATGATCCGTAGTGGTGGTTTTATGGCAGGGGCATTTTTGAATACAAAGATTACAATGAGTACACAATGACTCATTGACAGAGGGATATAAGAAGCCTTCTTTGTCGGGTTTTAATGTGATGGCCTGTTGGGGACATATCTGTGCACAGACACCGCATCCTGTACATGTTTTTTTTGATGTTAAGTTATTCATATTTATACGTCCATTTTTTGAAGTTGTATGGAATAGTTACGATGTAAGGAACATGGAATGGGTCATAAAAATATTGTATATGCCTGAAATAATAATGTCAAGGTTCACAGATTGACAGAAGAGTAGTATTAATGTGCAACAGAAAAAAATCAAAGTGAGGAGGGGCTATGCAAAACAATGTCGTTGGAATCATCACTTTTCACTGTTCGGATAATTACGGAGCAATGCTGCAGGCCTATGGATTAAAGACGTATCTGCGCAGTCAGGGGATTTTGGCGGATATTGTTCCGTATGAGCCGTTTTTTTTGATCGGACGAAACTGGTTGGTCCCATATGCTCCGGTAGGTAATCTTTACAGAAGTTTACGTTATTCCTGTTGGGGTATGAGTTCGCATATCAAGATGGGAAGGGATTTTTTTCGTCAAAAGTCCAATATGAAATGTTTTCGGGAGAAATATCTGGTAGAGAAGAGGCGCAGGAAGCTGAGGTGGCCGGGTCAGATGAGGAGACTCTGCTATCAATTCTATATAGTAGGAAGTGACCAAATCTGGAATCCGGACATTACATTTGGACTAAGAAAGGTATATTTTGGTGGTTTTAAGAATCGTTGTAAAAGCAGGGTGATTGCATATGCGGCCAGTTTAGGCGGTTCGGCTCTTTTAACAAAGTATGAAAAAGAGTTCTCCCGAATGATGAATTACATAGATGTGGTTTCAGTCAGAGAAAAGGATGCAGTCCCTTACGTAGAGAAATACTGCGCTAAAAAAGTTTCTGTGATGTTGGATCCGGTGTTTTTGCTGGGGGAGGAATTCTGGAGAGAAGTGGAAGTGCTTCCGGAGAAGAAACATTATATTCTTGTATATCGAACAGAAGAAAACCTGGAGATGATTCACTACGTAAAGATGCTTTCAGAGAAAACAGGGTTATCGGTTATTGAATTAAGAAGCAACTACAGGGGAAACGCAGAAAAATTTATAGTTGATTATACTGCCGGCCCGTCAGAATTTTTAGGATATATTCATAATGCTGAGTATGTTATATCAAATTCATTTCATGCAGTGGCATTCAGTATTATTTTTGAGAAGCATTTTGCAGCTTTTTTGCACAGCAACAGGGGGACAAGAGTCAAAAATATTCTGGAAGTGTGTGATCTGACGGACAGATTATATCAGGAAGATACGGTGATGGATATTGGGAGAGAGATTATTTGGAAAGAGGTAAAGGAAAATTTAAGGAGAGAGGTAAAATGTGCAGAAGATTTCCTGAGAGAGCATCTTTCCAAAGGGTAGCTATAGTAAATGACATAACTATGATGCAGCGGGAGGATTGACGTGAGACACCGGGGTATAGAAAATCAGGCCGGCATGGCAGAGATGTTCAGATACATGATGGGCATTATTGACAAAGAAGAGAAGAAGACCTGCGGCATACTTGTATTTTTGAGTTTTGTCAGTCCTTTGCTGGATCTTTTTTGTTATTCAAGTCTTATCTATGTGATCAATTTTGTGCTTCGTACTGATCAGGTATCGACAGGGGTGATATCTTTTAATTTTTTTATGGTCGGTATTTCCTTACTGAAGATTTTCCTTGATCTCTACAGATGCAGGACTTCAACACATTTTTTGTATCAAGGCGCACAGAAAATTTCGACGAAGCTGTATGAAGTACTTATGAAAGAAGATTTGGAAAGTCACAATAGAAAAGATGCGGTGCAGGCAATCGTGACGGTACAGGGTGATGCGATGAACTGTATCAATATCATCGTAACTGCAATTACGATCTGCTCAAATGTATTTATGCTGGGTGGATTTTCTATTGTTTTGATCTGTGTTTCTAAATGGATCGGGTTGGTAAGCTGCATGATTCTGTCCGGATCCATGCTGGGATTTTATTTTTTCTATCGGAATACTATTAAAGTTTATGGGGAGGAATGCAGAGCATACAGGATTAAGGCAAATGCGCAGACTGCAGTTGCCTACGGAGCTTTCCGGGAAATAAAGATAGATCATAATGTGGATCATATTAGGGACAGATACCGCGAAATAAGCAGCAGATATGCAAAGGTGCAGGAAAAATTCAAATATGGAAACAGCAGGATTGGAATTCTTTTACAGAATATGATCTTGACGGTATTGTTTGCCAGTCTGAGTTTTTTTCTTGTACAGGGGAATGACCTTTCGCTTATTCTGGGATTGATGTTGTCATATATTACCGCTTTTATCAGGATGATCCCGGAGGCATATGGCATATTGTCAGGGTTCAATAATATCGAGTTTTTGAGACGATCCTATGAAGTAGTAAGGGAGGACTTTATTCGATATCAAAAGATTAAGAAACAGGAAGAGATGTCTGAGAACTGCAGACAGAAAAAAGTGACCTTTCGACAGGGGCTGAGGATCAGAGATCTTACTTTCAGTTATAACGAGTACACGCAAATATTTGAAAAGGTTAATGTTGACATTCCGGCCGGCTGTTCTGTGGCAGTAATCGGCGTTTCCGGTGCCGGGAAAACGACTTTTCTAGATCTGGTCCTCGGACTATTGAAACCGCAGGCAGGCCGAATTCTTTACGATGATTATGACATTGTGTCTCAAACAGACAAAGAAGGTATCTGTATGGGCAACCTGGGGGAGATTGTAAGCTATATTC
>VSOD01000462.1 GCA_009774655.1 Lachnospiraceae bacterium | reverse complement strand
ATGCAGGCATCTGTCTAATTCATCTATGATATATGTCTTACCGCTTTCGGACATTAACACTTCCAATAAATCCAAGAGCCTTACCGTACCATCAGATTCTTCTGACAATTCAAACAAAATATTCTTTTTCCCATGCGAAAACTTGATCATCCTGCAGATCATGTTTCCTTCTTTATCTATATTGAGAATAAAAAAGTCCCGGTTACTCCGCATAATGATTCCTGTTGCGGCCTCATCAAGCTCTGTCTTCCTATCCACAGTCTTCTTTTCCATGTCAGCGAGCAGATCTTCCTGTATCTTTTTCGGTAAATGCCCCAACACCTTTTCCGCAGGCACTTCTACCATTTGAAAGTCTGTGATACCGGTTCCAAAAGCTGCTATAATTCTACATATTTCTTCAACATTTTCTGTTTCCGCCATGTAAGAATAATCAGAAATGGGTCTATCCGGATAGTTGATATCCAGCCCATTTCTTATCCACATATAGACATCCTGAAATATGGCCGCCTGTTCAAACTGCTGATACAAAGTTTTCTTGTTCTGATTCATGATAGACAACAGTAATACGCTGCTATCCTCCTGGATGTCCTCTGCATAAACATTCAGTTTTTCCAGCAGTCCTTTTGTCTTGACCGCTCCACCGAATTCATAAGTCCCTTTAACGATATCACGACTGAAAATCAATCTCTCTTTATTGTCTGCTGTCAGTTCCACCAACCATTCCGACGTAAATCTGCTTTGATTTAAAATCACTTCAAACCCATAGGCATAATATTTATCATTTAACAAAATCTCTAATTCAAAATAACTTTCCTGATCTCTGCATTCTGCTGCAACTTTACAATATCTGTCAGTATGTCCCTCCGGAAAACCGGACACCACGATCCTTTGCATAAAATCCAATGCTTTCACCAGATTAGATTTACCAGAAGCGTTTGCACCATAAACTGCAGCAAACTTAAGCAGTTTAAGTTTGCCATCCTCATATAGATGTTCTTTTTTGCTTCTTACTTTTCCTGCGATCATAGAAAACTCTTCTGATCTTCCATCTTTCCTGTCCGAAAACGAAAGAAAATTTTTTATATTAAACCGAATAAGCAATTTAAACCACCTCCCATATTGGATACATATAATTTATGTGATTTTTTCACTTTAGTCAATAAATTATGCAAATATTTTTTCATTTTTCTAATATAGCAGGTGTTTTTTTCTCCCTTATCCCTATTTTAAAACCACTTCTTCTTTCAATCTTCTTTTACATTTTCCCTGCCTTCTCCAATCCCCAGCAAAATACGGCTCTCCCGCAGTGCCGGTGCCGAATCATAGTCATATTCGATGGTATGTATATTCACACCCGGGTAGCGTTCATGCAGTTTCTTCATAATCCCCCGTTCACACACATGGCTGACAAGGCAGCCGAAAGGATGCACGATCAGAATATTCTCATACCCTTTTTCCACCAGGTCTGCCACTTCTGCCGCCACCAGCCAGCCGTCTCCGGTGTGACATCCCTGGTTGATCACCGGCTCCGCCATTTCTTTCATTGTTGCAAAATCCGCATCCGGTACAAACCTGCCGTCCTCGGACATACTCTGACTGATATCATGCTGCATACGAAGCAGATAGCGGATAACCATATCATGCGCTTTTAATATCATCCGCCCGGAGCAGCGAAGTTTGTGATCTTCCCGCTCGCTGTCCACCAGATAAATGACATAATTGATGAATCCGCCCATGCGGTATGCACAATCCCGCTCCTGCAGAAACTGTTCCAGATGGCCGTTGCCGACAGGGGAAAACTTCATGTAGATCTCTCCCGTGATCCCCACCCTGCGGATCTTTCGCTCCTCCACCGAAATCCCGGCGAAATCGCGGACGATCTGCCGATAGCACTCCTTCCGCTTCTTTCCGGAAATGTTTCTGCCGGCCCTTATGTCCTCGCACAGACTCTTGATCCAGCGCTCCCAACATGCCTTCGCCTCTCCCCGCCTGCACTCACAGGGTCTCACCTGCTGATAAAGCGACATGAGCAGGTCGCCGAAGCAGACGGCGGCAATGGCGCAGCACAGCAGCTTCGGGGTGATCGTAAATCCGGCATGTTTCTCTTCCCCGAACGCATTCAGGGAAATGACCGGAATCTGTTCATACCCGGCCTTTTTCAAACTCTGTATGATGGTATTGTAGATATTGCCGGCGCGACAGGCCCCTCCGGTCTGGGGTTCCATGAACGCGATCCGCTCCGGTTGAAACCGTCCTGACCGAATCGCCGCCAGTATCTGTCCAAGGATCAGCACTGTCGGAAGGCAGTAATCACCGCTGATATAAGGCAGAGAATATCCCGGCAGATTCTTTTCTTCCGGCAGTATCTCCAAATGATACCCGCAGGCATCAAAAGCCGCCTGCAAAAGCGCGTTATGATAATGCAGCATGTCCGGCAGCAGAATCGTATGTGTGGCTTTCATCGCCTTTGTAAACTCCGCCGCTTCCACTTTCTTCACAGGGAAATCTCCTCCCGATCTCTTTCTATAGTCAGCGCCCTGGAAATTTCGCTTACTATATTTATTATAATATCGGCAGATGATGCCCTTTTGATTTGTCATCATGCTTCTTTTTTCTGCCGATTTAGTCCGGGACATGATCCGCCTTGAAAACGCTGCAGCTTATGAGCGGGCAGCATGAACGCCATAGCGCCGGTGCGCTCTGCGCAACATGTGCGCAGAGCTGTTACCAGAATTCTTTTTTTAATAAACGGCACTAATTAATACTTAAGCCAGCGCTTGCATATCCTACAACAGTATTGAGCAGAGACACCCCGCTTGCCGTTGCCGAAAATACCAGCATCAGACGGGTTTGTGCCGTTACCGGAATATTGAGCCCTGTCAGAGAACCGTTTAACAGAGTGCCAACCGATACTGCTCCGGTAAGTGCCGGCGCCAGATTTAACAATGTTCCGGAGATTGGAGAAAATACGTTATTCGGTGTCGCCGACTGATAGATCTGTGCTCTTACCGTAACTGTCGAACCGATTAATGAAAGCGCCAATGTTGTACTAAAGAAGGCACTGAACGAAGTAATGATACCGCTGCGCGGAACCTGGAATGCGAAGTTGGAAAGCGTTCCACTGGCATTGGTGATATCTATAGTTGATCCCAGAAGCGTTAACCCCTGTGCGCTGCTTCCAAAGCCAACAAAAGCGGGAATCCCTGCAAGCCCTCCGGCGATCGTCGTCACAGAAATCGGAACCCCTGATGCAAATGGAATGATCGCTCCCGTACCGGCAACCCCTGTTGGCCCGGTCGGACCCGTTGCTCCGTCCGTTCCTGTTGCTCCGGTTGGGCCAGTCGCTCCATCTGCTCCCGTTGCTCCCGTCGGGCCAGTTGCTCCAGCTTCTCCAGTATATCAACAAGATCCCGGGGCTCCAGTCCCGCCGATCGCGGAGAGCGCG
>VSOD01000461.1 GCA_009774655.1 Lachnospiraceae bacterium | reverse complement strand
GTATAGGGAATCTCCGTGATCACCAGATTGGTCTTTCCGCCTTTGGCCTTTTCCACCTCCACTTTACCGCGGATCTTGATCTTGCCCGTTCCGCTCTCGTAGATTCCCGGCAGTTCGTCCTCGTTGATGACGATGCCGCCGGTGGGAAAATCCGGCCCTTTCACATAACGCATCAACTCTCTGGTGGTGATATTCTCATCCAGCATATAGGCCTTTACAGCCTCGATCACCTCCGCCAGATTATGGGGCGGAATGCTGGTCGCCATACCTACCGCGATTCCCTCGGAACCGTTAATGAGCAGATTCGGAATCTTCACCGGCAGCACGCCTGGCTCCTTCTCCGTGGCGTCGAAGTTGGGCAGAAAATCCACCACGTCCTTGTCCAGATCAGCCAAAAACGCCTCCTGTGTGATCTTCTCCAGCCTGGCCTCCGTGTAACGCATTGCCGCGGCGCCGTCCCCTTCGATATTGCCGAAGTTGCCGTGCCCGTCGATCAGGGGCAGCCCCTTCTTGAAGTCCTGGGACATGACAACCAGCGCCTCATAGATCGAACTGTCTCCGTGAGGATGATATTTACCCATGGTATCGCCCACGATACGCGCCGACTTACGGTATGGCCTGTCATAGCGGATGCCAAGCTCATACATATCGTACAGCGTTCTTCTCTGTACCGGCTTTAAGCCGTCCCGCACATCCGGCAGCGCTCTGGCGATGATCACGCTCATGGCATAGTCGATAAAAGACTTCTGCATCACCTCGGAATATTCCGTCTTGATAATTCTGTCGTTTCTGTCATTCACACTCATATTTTCTTCCATTCCGAAGCGTTTTTATTGAAAAACGCGGGCAGAATCCCAAATTCTGCTCTGCGCGTAAGGAGTTTGGGACGCTTCGGCACAAACTCCCGATCAAATATAATTTCAAATCAGATATCCAGCTCCGCATCCTGCGCGTGCCGGTAGATAAATTCCCTGCGCGGCAGCACTTCCGTGCCCATCAGCATTTCCGTCACCTCGGTAGCCATGCGGGCGTCCTCAATCTCCACCTGCTTCAACAGTCTCGTGTCAGGATCAAGAGTCGTCTCCCACAGCTGCTCGGCGTCCATCTCACCCAGACCTTTGTAGCGCTGCAGGGTAAAAGGCCCCTTGTGCCGCTTCCGGTACTTCTCCAGCGCCTTATCATCGTAAAGATACTCTTCCGCCCCCTTCGAAGGCATGACTTTATAAAGAGGCGGCATGGCGATATACACGTGCCCCTCATAGATCAGTTCCGGCATAAACCGGTAAAATAAGGTCAAAAGCAGGGTGGAGATATGTTCTCCGTCAACGTCCGCATCGGCCATGATGATGATCTTGTCGTAGCGCAGCCTGCTGATATCGAAGTCATTGCCATACCCTTCCGAAAAACCGCAGCCGAAGGCGTTGATCATCGTCTTGATCTCCGCGTTGGCCAGAATCTTGTCGATACTGGCCTTCTCCACGTTCAGGATCTTACCGCGGATGGGCAGGATCGCCTGAAACATACGGTTACGCGCCGTCTTGGCGCTGCCCCCTGCGGAATCTCCCTCCACGATAAAGATCTCACACTTGGAAGCGTCTCTGGACTCGCAGTTGGCCAGCTTTCCGTTGGAGTCAAAAGAGAATTTCTGTTTGGTCAGCAGATTCGTCTTCGCCTTCTCCTCCGTCTTGCGAATCTTCGCCGCCTTCTCCGCACAGCCGATGATACTTTTTAATGTTTCCAGATTGCGGTCGAAGAAACGCACGATCTCCTCTCCCGTCACCTTGCTCACAATCTTCGTGGCATCCTGGTTGTCCAACTTGGTCTTTGTCTGCCCCTCGAAACGGGGATCCGGATGCTTGATGGAAACGACGGCCGTCATGCCGTTTCGCACATCTGCTCCGGTAAAGTTGACGTCCTTCTCCTTTAAGATATTCAATCCTCTGGCATAGGTATTGATCACGTTGGTAAACATGGTCTTAAAACCGGTCAGATGGGTGCCGCCTTCCGCGTTATAAATATTGTTGCAGAAGCCCAGAACATTTTCGTGGAATTCATTTACATACTGCAAAGCCACTTCCACCGTGATACCTTCCGACTCCCCTTTGTAGTAGATCACGTCATGGATCGCTTCCTTGGACTTGTTCATATCCTTGATGAAACCGATAATCCCCTCCGGTTCATGATACTCAATATGCTCAATCTCTTCTCTGCGCTTATCCTCATAGATGATCGTCAGCGCCGGATTCAGATAGGCGGTCTCGTGAAGACGGCTCTTGACCTCATCCTCCTTAAACCGCGTCCGGTCAAATATGGTGTCGTCCGGCAGAAAATTGATGGTGGTGCCGGATTCCTTCGTCTTACCCACCACCGGCAGAAGGCCGTCCTGCAGTTCCAGAGTGGGGACACCGCGCTCATAGCGGTCTTCATAGATATAGCCGCCGGTCTTTACCGTCACATGCATATGCGCCGACAGGGCATTCACCACGGAAGAGCCTACGCCGTGCAGACCGCCGCTGGTCTTATAGGCGTCGTTGTCGAACTTGCCGCCCGCATGGAGCGTGGTAAATACCAGACGTTCCGCGCTGATCCCCTTCTCATGCATCCCCACCGGAATGCCGCGTCCGTTGTCCGACACGGTGGCCGAACCGTCCGCTTCCAGCGTCACATGTATCGTAGAGCAGAAACCCGCCAGATGTTCATCCACCGCATTGTCCATGATCTCATAGATCAGATGATTCAGGCCCTTGGTGGACACACTGCCGATATACATGCCCGGCCGGACACGTACTGCCTCCAGCCCTTCCAGCACGGTAATGCTGGAAGCGTCATAATTGTTTGCCGTATTCTTTGCCATTTAGTCATACCTCTTGTTCTGTTTTCACAAACTTCAAACCTGACAGATGTACCTGTCACGCAATGCCCTGCAGGACTTTTCCCGCCGTTCATTCATTGTACCGGATCATCTCCTCCGGCAGATACGCACGGATCATTTCTTCCAGACTCTTATGGTCGATCGGTTTCGACAGATAATCCGTAAAACCTTCTTCAAGATATTTTTCTCTTGCCCCGATGACTGCATTTGCCGTCATCGCGATGACCGCCGGCGCATTCTGCCGGAAGCGTTCCGCCTCCTGCATCCGGTGCAGCGTCTGCACACCGTCCATCACAGGCATCATATGATCCAGCAGAATGATATCATAATCGTTCTTCGCGAATTTGTCCAGACATTCCTGCCCGCTTGTCGCAGAATCAAACTGTACTTTCAGTCTTCGAAGCAGCCCTCTGGCCACTGTGATATTGACACGGTTATCATCCACGGCAAGGATTCTGGCCCCGGGCGCGGTAAATTTCTCCCGGGCCGACTTCCGTTCCGCCACCCGTCTGAGTTTTTCCTTATAGTCTCCCAGCAGATCCGGGCCTGCCACCTTCTGCGGCAGGGTAAAGG
>VSOD01000460.1 GCA_009774655.1 Lachnospiraceae bacterium | reverse complement strand
AGTTGTGTATACGAGACAGTAAGGACAGAGGGGCCGGAAGAAAACGGCGGTACGGCGGACGGGACGAAACAGTTTGTGGAGCGGAAACGCTGGGTGTTTTTCGGGCTTCCTTTTACGTTTACGAAATATACGGTGAAGGATGATGTGATCACCGTCAATGAGGGTCTGTTGAACACAAGGGAAAACGACTGTTATTTATATAAGGTTCAGGATGTGGAGCTCCAGATGAGCCTGCCGGAGCGCATTTTCGGGCTGGGCACGGTGGCATGTTATACGGGAGACAACACGCATCCGCAGTTGTTCCTGGCGCATATCAGGAATGCCAGGGAGATCAAGAATTATATTCTGAAGGCTTCAGAGGAGGCGCGTAGAAAGCGCCGTACCTTAAACACGCTGAATATTGATGCGGCGGATCTGGAAGAACTGGAAGAGTCATGATGCGGCGTCGGCGTCTTCATTTTCCAGAAGCAGGCGTTCGAACAGCAGGCCCGCGATAAACCAGCAGGGCGCATAGTCGAGGCGGATCACCCGGGCCAGATTCCAGCGGGAACGCTCGTAATTCCAGGGGCAGAGCTCCCGTTTGCGCAGCAGCATGCCGGTGGTGAACTCGCCGGTGAAGATCAGGCCGGTGTAGACCAGGCCGCGGAAGATGAAACCCCGTCTGCGCAGCAGGCGGCAGAGGGGCGCCAGCAGGGAGGCCAGTCCGTAGATGGGAAACATCCAGACGGAGGTGGCGCCGTGGAGTTTGAAATCTCTGCGGCGGAAAGCCTGAAAGGCAGTAAAGATGATTTCCAGAAACCAGCCGAGAAGTCCGCAGTGAATATAATTGTGAATGAATTTTTGCATGTTTTGCCCTGTTCCTTTTTCCATGATATGATATTAGGGTTTCCGGTTCAGGCATATTTATACACGACGGTGGCGGAGAAAGCAGAAAGGAGCGCAGACATGAACTATAAAGAGGCGATGGCCTATGTGGAGGAAGTGGGGCAGTATGGCATGGTTATGGGGCTTTCGTCCATGAGGGAGCTGTGTGCGCGTCTTGGCAATCCGCAGGATCAGCTGCGGTTCGTACATATAGCGGGAACCAACGGAAAAGGTTCTGTCCTTGCCTACGTCTCGACAGTGCTGCAGAAAGCCGGATACAGAACGGGCAGATACAGTTCGCCCGCGGTGTGCGATTACCGGGAGATCTTTCAGGTGGACGGCAGGACGATCACGCAGTCGGGGCTGTGCAAGTATATGGAGCAGGTCAAAAATGCGGCGGAGGCGATGGCGGCTGAGGGATTGCCGCATCCTACGGCTTTTGAGGTGGAGACAGCCGTTGCCTTTCTGTATTTTCTGGACAAAAAATGCGAGATCGTGGTGTTGGAAACCGGGCTGGGCGGCGCGGAGGATGCGACAAATGTGATCGAGACCACGCTTGTCGCGGCTTTTGTCTCGATCAGCAGGGATCATATGGGGATTCTGGGCGACAGTCTGGAGCAGATCGCGGTCGTGAAGTCCGGGATCATTAAGAATAAATGCTGCGTGATCTCCGTGAAGCAGCAGCCGGAGGTCATGAAGGTGCTGCGGCAGGCGGCACTGCTTCGCAAGGCGAAATTTTTTACGGCAGACGCAGGCCGGGCAAAAAATATCCGTTACGGTGTGACGAAACAGCATTTTTCCTACGATAAGTACAAAAATCTGGAGATTGCCATGCCGGGCCGGGTGCAGATAGAAAATGCCGTGGCGGCGGTGGAGATCATCACTGCGCTGGGCAAAATGGGATTTTTGGTGAAAGAGGAGGCGCTGCGGCAGGGACTTTCGTTAGCCAGATGGCGGGGCAGATTCGACGTAATCGCGAAGAAACCTCTTTTTATCGCGGACGGCGCACACAATGAGGATGCCGCGAGAAGGCTTGCCGAGAGCATACGGCTTTATTTTGCCGGCAGAAGGATCATCTATATCATGGGGATGCTCAAGGATAAGGAATATGATAAGGTGCTGCTTAATACCTTCGATCTGGCGGAGCATATCATCACGGTCACGCCGCCGGTCAGCGGGCGGGCTATGCCGGCCTATGATCTGGCACAGGCAGCCAGCGAGTACCACAACAGCGTGACGGTGGCGGACAGCGTGCAGGAAGCGGTGGAGATCGCCTTTCTGCTGGCAGGCAAAGATAAAGAGACTGTCATCATTGCATTTGGTTCGCTCTCTTATCTGGGAGAGCTGATCAACGTGGTAGAACACAGGGATACGATCAGGAGAGACACGCATGGTAGATCATAAGAAAATAGAGAAAGCGGTAAGATTATTGCTGGAAGGGATCGGCGAGGATGTGACAAGAGAGGGCCTGGCGGATACCCCGGACAGGATCGCGCGTATGTATGAGGAGATTTATAAAGGGATGGCGGAGGATCCGGCAGAGCATCTTTCCAGAACCTTTGCGGTGGAGAGCAATGAGATCGTGCTGGAGAAGGATATCACTTTTTACTCCACCTGTGAGCATCATCTGATGCCTTTTTACGGGAAGGCCCATATCGCTTACCTGCCGGACGGCCGGGTAGTGGGCTTAAGCAAGCTGGCGCGCACGGTGGAAATCTATGCCAGAAGGCTGCAGATTCAGGAGCAGATGACGATCCAGATCGCGGAGGCTGTTATGGAGCATCTAAGGCCGCAGGGCGTGATGGTCATGCTGGAGGCGGAGCATATGTGTATGACCATGCGCGGCGTGTCCAAGCCGGGCAGCCGGACGATCACCACGGCGGCACGGGGATGTTTTGCTGAGGAAATGAAATTACAGCAGTATTTTTTTGAGATGATCAAAAGATAGGGAAAACGGATCCGTAAGCGAAGGGAGCAGGCGCCTGTGGCAGGGTGAAAAGACAGAAAGAAAAGAGAAGAAACAGAGGAGAGAAAATTTGAGAATAGGAAACAGGGATTTCGCCCGACAGGGGCATACTTATGTGATGGGAATTTTGAATGTGACGCCGGATTCATTTTCTGATGGAGGGAAATATCAGAGGATCGATCAGGCGTTGTATCATGTGGAGGAAATGATGCAAGACGGCATGGATCTGCTGGATATCGGCGGAGAATCTACCAGGCCGGGGTACACGACGATATCCGCCGGGGAGGAGATCGAGCGGGTGATTCCCGTGCTGGAGGCGGTTAAATCCAGATTCAATATTCCGATTTCTCTGGATTCCTATAAACCGGAGGTGGCTAAGGCCGGGGTTGCCGCCGGGACAGATCTTATCAATGACATCTGGGGGCTGCAGCATGACCCGCAGATGGCGGAATTGATAGCAGAGAAAAATATCACATGTTGTTTAATGCACAACAGCAGAGAGGATGCGGCTGGTGTGACGACTGGCGGCGGCCTGCAGGACAGATCGCTGTGCGGCTGCACAGGGTATATGG
>VSOD01000046.1 GCA_009774655.1 Lachnospiraceae bacterium | reverse complement strand
AAAAATATGGGTCTGCAGGGCATTCAGCGGAAGCGGGAGCGCGATTCCCCCGCCTTTATGGCGAAAATGTAGCTGCTTATACAACATCTCAAATACGGTCTTAACCTGGCTTTTGGGCAGTACCGCCCCCGAAAGAAGCCTGGTAGTCCCCCGCATTCCGAAAATATCCATCATCTCCGAAGGAGCCGTTCCTTTTCCCCTGAACTGAAAGCAGACCGGCACATTCATGGAATCAAAAAGTTCCTCCAGTTTCCGCTGATCCTCTTCCTTCGTGATCGTAAGGAGCAGTCTTGGAACCACCTGTGGCTTTATATTATCTGTCATGTTACTAACCGTGCCTCCTCTCCATGATACCAGTCTCCGCTCATCTGCATTGTAGATGCTCTGGCAGGTCTTTTTATTCAAGATCCACAATAAGATCTTCGATCGCCTGAATCGGCTGCTTTACCACCTTGGCCTTACGGGCCGATACGACTCCCATACACTGGATTGCGATCAACGGTGCCAGCGCCACCAGCGCCACGATACCGAAGGCATCCGCCACCACATTGCCGCCCACGGCCGTACAGGCTCCCATGGCCAGCGGCAGCAGGAACGTGGAAGTCATGGGACCGCTGGCAACGCCGCCGGAGTCGAAGGCGATACCGACGAAAACAGGAGGTACCAGTCTGCTTAAAATAAAGGCAAGCGTATAACCGGGAATGATGATCCAGTAGATGCTGACTCCTGTCAGCACGCGCACCATGGAGAGCGCCACCGCGCAGGCCACACCTGCCGAGAGCGCGGCGTTCATCATCTTAAAAGATACGTTACCGCCCGTGATCTCCTCTACCTGCTCATTCAAAACCTGCACTGCAGGTTCGGCTTTGACAATATAATAACCGATAATAATCCCCACCGGAATCAGCGCCCATTTAAAACTGCTGTCCGCAATACCGCTGCCCAGCAGGCTTCCCACAGGAGCAAACCCCACATTCACACCTGTCAGGAAAAGGATCAGTCCCAGCACCGTATAGATAAATCCGACCGCCATTCTCTGTACCTGACGTTTCCGGTAGATCTTTCCCCGCAGCTGAAACAGCAGGAACACACCGATCACCGGCAGAATACTGCTCAACACCTCCCGCACATAATCCGGAATCTCTGCTGCAAACTCCCGCACTACGTCCTGCGTCGTCACCAGCTCCGGTATCTCCACCGCCGTGTAAACCGCCTCTGTGGGGTGGTAGAAAATACCCAGCAGCAGCACCATCAGAATCGGTCCCACACTGCACAATGCAATCAAACCGAAGCTGTCATTGCTTCCTTCTTTATCGCTCCGCGCAGCGGAAAGGCCCACACCCAGCGCCATGATGAAAGGCACCGTCATCGGGCCGGTGGTCACACCGCCTGCATCAAAGGCCACCGCAATAAAATCCGACGGCGTCAGACATGACAGGACAAACACCAATATGTACAGGATCGCCAGCAGCAGGGATAATCTTACCTTAAACACAATACGCAGCAGCGCGATCACCATAAAGATTCCCACGCCCACCGCCACGGTCAGGATCAGCACCATATTCGGAATCGCCGACACCTGATTCGCCAGCACCTGCAGATCCGGCTCCGAGATCGTGATGATGGCTCCCATGATAAAGCAGACCGCCGCCATCAGTACGATGCTGCTGCTCTTGACCAGCCTGCCGCCGACACCCTGTCCCAGCGGCGTCATCGCCATCTCCGCCCCCAACTGGAAAAGCCCCATTCCCATGATCAGAAGAAAAGCCCCCGTCAGAAACAACACCAGCGTACTGATCTCCAGCGGCACCAGCGTCACGCTTAAGACCAGAACAATCATCGTGATCGGAAGCACGCTTGAAAGGGATTCCTTCGTCTTTTCTTTCAGTTTCTCATTCATCTGTTATCAATATCCTCCCTTCCGTGCAGATAGCTGCCAGATAAACTCTATTCATTATCCTACAGAAAAATCCGTAAAAAAGAAATAAAAAACCGTGTTAAGAAGTTGTTAAAAAATCAGGACAGTGAAAAACTTACTTTTCTCTGTCCTGATTTCCGGCATTTCTTATCTTCTGTCTTCGAGCCCTGCAATCCTTATTCATCCTCCCCGATATCCTGTGACGCCGCCACTGCTGATACAACAGACGACACTACCGCGATCACCACGGGAATCAGAACCACTACAAATCCTCCTGCCAGTAACATAAATCCCATAACAAAACCTCCTGGTTAAATTCCTGTCTTTTACGCCTGCTGCCTGATCTCTTTACCGCATCAATATCCATGAGGGCAGCTCTCAGAATACTGAACCGCGCTTTTTGCTCCAGAAATATCATACCAGATTATTGAAACCGTGTAAAGTTCGCGTTGCGCGGAATTTTCATTTCGGCCGTCATTTTAGCCGCCCTTCTATGCAGTCATTAAATATGCAGGTATAAAAAAAGAAGTGCTGAACCTGATCAACACTTCTCATTTCATACGATAGTAAAAACGGAGAAAGAGGGATTTGAACCCTCGCGCCGCGTAAACGACCTACACCCTTAGCAGGGGCGCCTCTTCAGCCTCTTGAGTATTTCTCCACAGTCTGAACTATCCTCTACCAATATGAAACTGTGCGTTCCACAACAACACAAAATTTATTATACCTAAAGCATTCCCATTTGTCAATCTTTTATTGCCCTGAAATCACCGAAATTTTCAGAAAATTTTTTGTGTGATTTTTTGACATCATCAATGCGTGGCGCCGCCTGTCACTTTAATGTCCTTCTCAGTGTCCACCACCGCCTCAATCGCCGCCGTGATCGCTTCCACCATCATATCCTGCGACATGGAAGGCATATTCTTCTTATCCACCGCCTGCTGCGGCAGAAAAGGGATATGGATAAAGCCGCTGCGTTTTCCGGGATATTTGACAGCCAGCAGATGACAGACGCCGTATGTTACGTGATTACACACAAAAGTGCCCGCCGTGTTGGATACAGACGCCGGAATGTTCCGCTCCCGAATCCGCTGCACCATCGCCTTGATCGGCACCGTCACGAAATAGGCCGCCGGTCCGTCTGCATATATGGGTTCGTCAACGATCTGGTTCCCCGCATTGTCCGGAATCCGGCAGTCGTCCACATTGATCCCCACACGCTCCACCGTGATATCCGGCCTGCCGCCTGCCTGTCCGACCGACAAAACCACATCCGGATCGTATCCGGCGATCGCCTCGTCGATCACCCGGAGGGATTGATGACAGACCGTCGGAATTTCCAGCTTTATAATCTTTGCGCCGCCGATCGTATCGGGCAGTCTCTTCACCGTCTCGATCGCCGGATTGACCTCCTCCCCGCCGAACGGGTCAAATCCGGTAACCAGTATTTTCATGACTCTTCCCCTTCCTGCAGAGAACAGTACTGCACAGCGGCTGTCTCATACAGATCGTTCCCCCGGGCGTCAATCACCACAATCACGGGAAAATTCTCCACTTCCAGCCTGCGGATCGCCTCTGTGCCAAGGTCGTCGTATGCGATCACCTCGGATTTTTTGATCGACTTCGAGAGCAGCGCCCCGGCGCCGCCCACTGCTGCAAAGTATACCGCCCCGTTCCTTACGACGGCTTCTTTCACGGCCACGCTCCTTCTGCCTTTGCCGATCATACCGGCCATCCCCATATCCAGCAGCGCCGGCGTATATTTGTCCATACGGCTGGCAGTAGTCGGCCCTGCGGAACCGATTGGCCTGCCTTCCCGCGCCGGAGACGGCCCCATATAATACAGGATGTTGCCCTGCATCGCAAGCGGAAGCCCTTCTCCCCGCTCCAGCGCTTCCTGCATTCTCTTATGGGCCGCATCTCTTGCCGTGTAGATCGTCCCGGTTATATACACATAGTCACCGGCCCGCAATCCGCTGGCCGTTTCCCTGTCCATGGGTGCCTTGATATGTTGTTCCATACTGTAGTTACCTTTCCCGCTGTCTGTCGCTCTCTTCTTTCTCACAGCACTCTCACCGCATGTCTGTTCACATGGCAGCAGATATTTACCGCCACCGGCAGTCCCGCTATATGTGTCGGGTAAGTATTGATGTTCACCGCCAGCGCCGTCGTCGTACCGCCCACGCCGCCGGGGCCGATGCCGGTCTGATTGATCTTCTGCAGCATCTCCTCCTCCAGCTCCTTCACATACGGAATCTCCGAGCGCTGGTTCACCGGTCTTGTCAGCGCCTTCTTGGCCAACAGTGCACACTTCTCAAAAGTGCCGCCGATTCCCACACCCACCACCATCGGAGGACATGCATTCGGCCCGGCGTCCTTAACTGCCGTCAGAATTGCCTTTCTGACACCCTCGATACCGTCCGCCGGTTTGAGCATAAAGACGCGGCTCATATTTTCACTGCCGAATCCTTTCGGAGCCACCGTGATTTTCACCTGATCGCCGGGTACCATCTCATAATGGATCACTGCCGGCGTATTATCCTTCGTATTTTCCCGAAGGATCGGGTCTTTGACTACAGATTTGCGAAGATACCCTTCTGTGTATCCCTGTCTGACGCCCTCATTGACTGCTTCTTCCAAAAGTCCGCCCTCAAAATGTACATCCTGTCCGATCTCCATCAGGATCACCGCCATTCCGGTATCCTGACAGATGGGAATCATATCCTCACCCGCGATCTTGAGATTCTCCTGAAGCTGGCACAGAATCTGCCTGCCCAGAGGCGCCTTCTCCGTCCGGGCTGCTTCTTCCATCGCCTCCGCCATATCACCGGCCAGAAAATGATTGGCCTCGATACACATTTCCTTAATGCTCTGCGTGATATCCGCAACGTCTATATTCCGTACCATGCTGTTATAACCTGTCCTTACCTTGTTGTGATCCGGGCTGCCCAATCCGCACATGCCTCATGTGCAGCACTATACTGTAGCAGCGTTTGACAGCCGCATGAACGCGTCCGCCTGTCTGTCACGTACTATAACTGTACCATACTGCGGCATTGTGCTCATCCCGTGATCTGTGCTCTGATTGTTTCCAGTTCCTCCTGCGTTGCCTCCTGCGGTTTCCAGCCGATCTTCTGACCGTCATCCCGATATCTGGGAATCAGGTGCATATGAAAATGAAATACGGTCTGCCCCGCCAGCTCGCCGTTGTTCTGCACCAGATTAAACCCTTCACATCCAAGCCGCTGCGTCATCTGTGCCGTCATCTTTTTGGCCAGTTTCATCACTTCCCCGGCCGTCTCCTCCGGCAGCTCATAGAGATCTGCATAGTGTTCTTTCGGCAGGATCAGGGCATGTCCCTTCGATGCCGGCCCCAGATCCAGGATCACCCGGAACTTATCGTCTTCATACAAGGTCTTAGAGGGAATCTCCCCGTTCGCGATCTTACAGAAAATACAGTTTGTGTCTTTCATACTCGTCTCCCTTCACCGCTTTATATCCCGCCTACTTTGCTCCTGCGGGCTGTACGCCGAACAACAGCACCTGATCCAACGCTCTCAGAATCTTGAAATCCCCCTTCATCCGCATATCGCCCGCCATGAAAGAGGCCTGGAATGTGCTCTTACCGGCAATGATATTCTCCATCGTGGTTCTTGAGAGCTGCACTTCCACGTCTACCCGATTGCCCTCTCCATAATAGCACTGCAGATTTGAGCCGTTGATCTCTATGATCAGAGGCTGCTTCTTCCCTTCAATGGTCAGCTTATAGCCTGCCGCCACTCCCGGCTGCGGTTTAAAATGTCCCTGAATATCCCGCAGGAATTCTTCCGGATCATCCCGCTCACTGCTGCCCATCAAGTCGCGGAACATGCTTGCCAGCTCCTGAATATCCGCTTTCTGCCGCTGCACATACGTGTCGTCGGAGACGAACTGGGACAACTGCTCCGACTCCTGCGGTGTGAAATTGATATTCTTCGTGATTGCAACCTTCTGCTTCACAGCCTGATTGCTGGCCGGAAGACAGGGCAGCTTCTGGTTAATCGTGCGGTACAGATTCTCCGCCTTTTTCTCTATGATGCGGATATATTCCTCATTGTCCTCCAGCATGGACGTATCCGCTATATAACCGCAGATCCCGCTGCACGGACGCCCGCCCAGAATCTCCCAGGCCGTGGCAAGATTCAGCTTCCCTTCCCGCTCCCCGTAAGTGGTGGACATGACAATAGGGCACATGTAGATCTGGCTGATCACTTCCTTATCTCCATACAGCCAGCAGGAATCCAGGAACTGGTACATATAGCCGCCGATCCCGTACCACTCCACCGTACTGCCAAGGATAACACCGTCGGCCTCTTTAAGACTCTGCGGCAGCGTTGTGATACTGTTCTTCAGATCATACAGATGAAAGGTCTCCACCGTAACGCGGAGTTCTTCCAGCACTTCCTTCATTTTATTCAGGACAAAAAGCGTCGGATCGTCCATCAGTCCCCGCCCACCATAATAAATATTAATCTTCATCCTAATCTCCATCCTTTCCTGTTCTGCTCTGTTATGAAGGCAGATCTATCGTTTTATGAAGCCCGTTTGCCGATAAAACTAAAAACTGCTGCCAGCGCAAATCCCATAAGTACGCCTCCGATGTGCGCCGCGTTATTGACATTTGAGCTTGTAAATCCGCAATAGAGTGAAAAAGCGATCACAAAAGCCACCCGGCCTGCCGACAGGGATTCCAGCCTGCCGCGGTGGAGGATCACCAGAAGCAGCAGCGCTCCCTGCACGCCGAAGACCGCACCGCTTGCTCCCACCGAACTGTAATAATCGTTCCGCAAAAGCTCGTATCCCATGGACAATACATCACCGGCAATGCCCGAAAGCAAATAGAGTACGGCGTACCGCAGATGTCCAAGTTTTCTCTCCACGATCTCTCCCACATAATACAGGACGATCATGTTGCTGAAAAGATGTCTCACGTCTGTATGCAGAAACATGGAAGTGACCAGCCGGTAATAAGACTTATCCTCTATGAGAAATGCGACGCCGGATGCACCCTTATTATATAACATTTCCCCGGTAAATGTACATATCAGAAATACGATCACATTGACTGCCACAAGACAAATATTGACCCAGGGCAGATTTTTGACCAGGCTCCAGTCCCTGACTCTTTCCGTCCCGACATCGTTCCCATATGCCATGTCATCACTGCCCCGGTCCGCACCATACGCCGCACCGCCGGTGTTGTATGACATTCCTTCTCGTCCTGCCTGATCGGGCTGTAACAAAAAAGCTTCCAGAATCCCCTTCCATCCGTAGAAATCGCTTACCTGATCCTCATAAATGAGCAGCCTGTTGATCCTCGTGTCGATCACCCAGCAGAAACAGTCGTCCGCGCACAGCTGTCTCGCTTTCTCCGTGTCATCGCTCAGGATCAGAGAAAGCAGATGTACCTCCTCATTCCCTTTGTCATGCATGAACTGCGTGATCTTTTCCTTTAAATGCGCATACTGATCCAGAGAAATATACAGCCCCGGTCTGTAATCAATAACATGGATGACCGTCACCGCCTGATATTCCTTCCGGTAATAAAAAGTAAACTCCGGAAGATTCGACGGAACCTTATCATATCCGTTTCCCGTAAAAAGATGTTCGATCTGCTTCGATATCATGGCATACTCCAATGCTCCGCTTAGATGTAGCTACGTTTTCTCACCTATATGAGGGTATCATTTTCAGTATGCTGTGTCAAATATTACCAAATGTCACGACACCATCTTCAAGCGATGACAGACAGGTGATAATGCCGTCTGCTATTTTTCCAATGTCCTCACCCAGCCAGTTTTTATCAGTAAATTCCAGATTTCTGCGGTATACCTTATCCTGAAATGTCATTTGAACTCTTTTGACAACCTCTTTCATATTGTTCTCTTTCATCCCCGGATCGTCAAATATATAGGATCTGAAACAAAACGATAACTTTCGGGCGTCTATTTTATCAATCAAGTAATATATGTCAAAAACATCCTTATACCGGGTAGATAATGCTCCAAACTTCAATAAAGAGCGAAGTTTCTCGCTAAACATCTGCTCGAAGGAATTTATCAGCAGGCTGGCTCCTTCCTCATTCAAAGAAATATCAAAGCAGTACTCTTCCTGCGCAATTTCAAATCTTCTATGTACACCAAGATCGATCTTACCTTTTATTTCATTGCCAGCGGTATCACGAATCAGTATATAAATCCGTTTTCCATGATAGTCCTGCTGCCTTAATTCATCAATACTGCCAGTACGTATAAAGGTAATCCCCGAGATGCAGTTTAATTTTCTTACAAAAGCATCAATCGACTCTTCCGCCAGAGAATATCGAATAAAATCTATATCCAAATCCTGCGTAGCCCTGCGGATATTCCCTGTTCTGCTGCGCATCACGACCCCGCCCTTTATCGTAACATTTCTGCTTAACGGCCCCTCTGCCAGCGCCTTAAGCACCAGATCCTGACAGACTTTCGCACTTGCATTGGCCTCACTGTATCCATTCTGCATCTCTTTCATTATCAGTTGTAAAATATTTATCTTCATAGTACCTCTAATCGCAATGTTTCCATTATCAAATTTGTCTTGGGGAGTGCATGGGCATATTCCTGAATTTTCTGAAGATCCAGCTGAGCAACCACATTTCTATAATAATTTATAATTTCCTTATAATAATCAAACGGCAGTTTGTTTTTGCCGCGTACAAGTTCCACAAACATACGCTCTTTGTCATAGATGGGGATACTTGTTCCATTGTAGACGATCTCACTTTTTCCCAGCTCACCATCCAGACTGTTCTCGAACAGCTGGCGGACTCTGGAGTCCTTAATTTTAGGAGAGCCGCGCCATGTCTGCAGATAATAATGATCCGGAATGACATCTGTCATACCATGGTAGTAAAACGCACTGTTCATTGTAAAAACAGCTTTGGGATATTTAAAAATAATAACCTGCAGTTCTGAAATATATTCTTTATCTGAATAAATCCCTTTTTCTATCTGAAAGAGCTTCCCTTCCATAACTGCTTTTTTCACTTGATAATCAGATCCAAATGTTGCTTTACACGCTTCATATGAATACAGCATTCCATTCACCCACTATTTGACTAAAAATCTGTAATTAAATATATTTTACATAGCTTTAATCAAATTATATGCCTGTATTCCACATTGTCAAGACAAAAGGCCGCAAAATAAATCTACCGATAGCAGTAATTCAAACTCCCAAACCGGATCTCATCCCCCGGCTCTATCTCCACCGTCTCCTGCGGCTGCATACGCAGCCCGTTCTTGTAGGTGCCGTTCATGGAATTCATATCTGTCAAAAACACTTTGTCCCCCTGCCTGTCAAATCTGGCATGAATCCTGCTGACAGACTGGTCCGGCAGCACATGATCGACACAGCCGGCCATTTTCCCGATCGTGCATGGGAACTGTTTCAGCTCGATGTGCCGCTTGTTTCGCCGGTCCACGGCATACAATTTATACTCTGCCGCCCTGCTCTCATCAAAAAAGATCGTGTTGCCGCAATAGTCCATTTCCTGCTCCTGCGTCGACGCTCCCGCACCGGAACACACGTCACGCGCGCAGCCGCTGTTGCCGGACTTTGAACCGTATCCATAAGATGTACTGTCACGCATCACCGGCTCATACAGCATATCCAGACTCATATCACGGTTGATGACACCGCCCAGCAAAATATTGTCCGCGCCGGGCATACTGCCTGCTGTCCTCTCCGCGCCCTTACCGTGCGTCTCATTGGAGCGTTCCCGCGGCCTTTCATTCGGTGCTCCATACGCAGTTCCATCCACCATCCCCGCAAACGCTTTCTCAAACGCCTGCTCTCCCGCTTCCCTGACCTGATCCGCCGACGCCTGTTTCTTTCTGCCCCCTCTGATCATGCCCCACAGACTGGCCAGAAAACAGAAACCCAGCACAGCCATGATGCCATACAATGCAATCTCTTCCTCCTGCACCAGCTCATACATGTTATATACCGCCGCCGCACCCCCTGTGCCAAGCGCAGACAGCACCGCAAATACAGGATAAAACAGGCTTCTCTTCTCTCCTGCCCGCTCTTCCTGCGGCCGTGTCTCCAGCGCAGCCGCCTCCATCATCCCGCAGCTCTCCGCTTCGTCTTTGACCCGGCCATCCGGCCAGATTTCCGCCCTGTTCTGGTCTCCGCTTACTACGCTCTTTTCCGGCTGCTCCAGCTGCACATCATCCCCGGTCTGCGCTCTCTCCTCCAGAATCTGCAGCGCATCCTCTATCAAAAAATGCGACTCCCCCACCATATCGCAGATCCGTTACATTATTTCTGACAGCTGCCTGTATTCACCGTCAATATCCTACAACAGAAAATTCATCAACGGTTCACAGGCTTCCCTGCCCGTCACCTGATAATCCGGATAATACAGTCCGATATACTTCTGCGTGGAGAAATCATAGTAAATATGTTCCGGCAGCAGCACCAGCCCGGCCTCCTCCATAAAAAAGCCCGCCAGTTTGTCACAGATCCCATGAATCTGCCGCAAAAGATCCCTTACCTGCTCATATGACATCTTTGTACTCTGATACAGATTCTTGAGGGTGGTCCGCGAACTGATATCATAGTAGTAATATGTAACCCCGTTAATGTGCCTGACCGAACACCTGAGAATCTCCCTGATCTTATCCGATGTCAGTATCTTATACTGATAGCTTCTGGCCGCGGCCTCCTGACCACATTGCAGTATCATATAATTGTGTTTGTAATCTTTAAAATATTTCGCTTCTAACATACCTGCCCCCTGTTCTTTATTTTTCTTATAAATGATGATATTCCTACGCTCTACCTGTACGCAAATCGCTATATCCCTTTGCTTTACGCAGTCACAATTCGTTATGCGATTAGCTCTACCTGCTCCTACTCCGCAAACAAATTCTCCACCCACCTGCTCTTACGTATTATATGCGTAGGATTGATGATCTGCGCCCTTGCCTGGGTACGAATTTTCCACCCTTCTTTGTCATACATGGTATAAAGCGACCGGATCGGCACCCTCACCTGACACTCTCCTGTCACACTGGTCACGTGCCCGTTTCTGTCCACGCTTCCATGCACCTCCCCTGTGCCGAAATATTTCTTCCCGAACTGTTCCTGAATATGCGCATTGATGTACGGCACCACATTGTCGTCATCCTTCTGGATACTGCCCCGGAAGCAGACCGCGTAGGCATCCTGAAAAAGTACGCATTTATCATAAGAATAAAAGGCCAGATAGATCAGAAACACAAAGACAAACACCGTCCACGAAACGACAAAGGACGCCTCCACTGTCATATAGCCGCCGCTCTTTTTCCTCAAACCCTTTGCCACATTTCTTCTCAAAGCCACATCACAACCCCCATTCCCATCAACAAAAAAGGCACAAAGGGCACTTCTCTGTCAGTCGATATCTTCCGCACCGCCAGCAGGATCAATACCACTGCCGATTCCGCCATCAGCCCCACCAGCAGGATCAGAAAGCACCGCCGCAGTCCCGTAAAAAGCCCGATCATTACCAGAATCCACCCGTCCCCGTAGCCAACCTTTTCCGCGGTCAGCAGACTGAGCAGCCAGAATGCCGCTCCCGGCAGCACCGATAAAACGACCGCCGGCCACTTTTCCTCAAACACCCCTGCCGCGTGCAGCAGCACCGCAAACAGAATGCCGGCCCAGACAGGCGCCAATGGAATCTCCTTTTTGATACCGTCAGACACGGCGCACACACCCAGCAAAAGAAATAACACGATCTCTATCCACATTTTGAACACACCCCTTTTTCATGTACCTCCGATAAAGGCACCGTATAAATCGTCCGTTTCAGCCCGGAGCATTGAATCCTGCTGTGATACCGGTTTCCCTGCGACGTGATATAGACCTGTCCCTGCGCCAGTTCTCCGTCGCAGAGCTCGCAGGGATGGTATTTCGCCCCCGAAGGATTCCTTCTGTCGGTCACCGCCTCCACAGAGACCATTTCCACCGAGGGATTCAGGTAAGTACAGTTGCGGTTCACATGATAGACCGTTCCTGCCTTCGTGATATATACCATCGGGTCTTCCTCTTTGAGGTCACTGACATACCTGGTCACGTCATAGCCGGTCCACGCCCTGCCGTAATAGCGCTGCCGCATGGTAAACCCGGGAAACCCCATCAGCTCCGCAAAAGGTTTCACCCGGTAAGATACCTGCAGGTCGATGATATCTCCTTCCTCCATCACGGAAGACCCGGCAAGCGATACGCCCCCTGCGCCGCCCACAACGCAGGATTGTTCCAGATATTCCCGGCCCGTATATTCCAGAATCTGTCCTCTGGCATACAGGCTCGTCAGGGCCGCACCGGCCAGACTGTCCGGCAGCACGCCGCCTGCACTCTTCTCATAGACATATCCGGCAAAGGCCATCTTATTACCCGTCTGATGCAGCGCTGCATTCACCCGGCTCTGCGTTCCGATCATACTCACCGCAAACAGAATATTGATGACAGCAAACAGGAAGAACGGGAGCACGAAGGCCGCCTCCAGCGTCATGGATCCCCTGCTGCGAAAGATGATCAAAGATACCCTCTTTAGCAGCCTGCAGCGTGATAGAATATTTTGACCACCTTGACTTGTATCAAGATTTGCCCGGAGAGAATGTGCTGTCGATTTTTTAGAGTTATGCTGCTTTGACTGTAAAAAGGGCATCTTTGATCACCTCCCGATTGCTAATAAAACCCATAAAGTCTTGTCATCTCATACGCGTACCCGAATCTGCTGGAGACAGACAGCCCCGCCTCATAAGTATCAAAACAGGCATCCATCCGGAATGCCGCATTTCCCGGCGTCCTGCGGATATCCATCTCCATGATGTCCATGGCACGGAACGTTCTTTTCTCCTGATTCTGCAGAAAAACCATGATCTGCAGATATTCTTTGTAGTTGAGTCCTCTGCCGCCGCTGTCCGCCGTGAGGCTTCCCCGTATGTTTTTCAGGCTGTTAATGCCCGTCTTCCAGTCCGCCGCCGTCTTCATGATGGGGACTCTGCCGCCGGAAAGAAGGGTCTTTACGTCCTGCAGGCTTTCCACATAGGCCCATGCAAACAGGATCGTATAGGCCACCGGCTCTAAAAGCGCCGGACAGGCCAGCACCGCCGCCAGCGCACCGGCTGCCGCGTGCGCTTCGGCCACCTTCGCGGAATCCGAGAGGATATAGATCACATTGGCCACCTCCCGCCAGCGCAAAAGTCGTCTGGCCACATATTCCAGATTCTGCCAGTCCACATTTTTGCCCGCCAGAATGTATTCTATCTGATATTTCAGCAGCGACTTCTCCATTTCCTCCCCGTAATAGCCGCACTTTTCAAACAGATACACCTGAAAGACCAGCTCATTCGGCTCCCCGGTCAACGACGCCGCCTCCCTGCACATACCCGTGCCCTGCATCCGGCTCCGATGAGAAATATACTGATTGGCGTCAACCTTCACCGCCGAGACCGACGACGCATCTTCCAGCACCATGTTCAGCACGCCTATACTGCGTGTCGCATTGGCCGCGTCTGCCGGATTGTCCAGCGGCACTTCCTCGAAGACGCCCTCCTCCACTTCCTCTACGGGGCGCCCGATCTCCTCGATCTCGGCCTCATAGCGCGACCGTTCCGCTCCCACATCCCGCGATTCCAGCCCGTACTTATCAATCTCCGACGTTCCAAGACTGATCTTCTCCAGAACGGCGCCCAGCGGATAATCCGACATACGATCGGTGACCTGCCGTTTCAGCACGCTTCCTCCCTCATCGGATGCAATGGAGTACTGCCCGATACGAACCTGATCCGTCGTCATGGCCAGAAAATCCCTGACGCCTGGACCGCTCCAGAGACCGCCCTCCGGCCGCAGGTTTTTCTGCATATAATTCTTAAGATGGGCCTCCGTATTCCCGATATCTGCATGGCTTCCCCCATAGGACATATCCACGAACAGCAGATCATACTGCTCAAGCAGCTCCCTGTGGTACTCCGCCAGTACCGAATTCATGCCGATATCCGCCACGCACTCGAATTTCATGCGGATGGCACTGATCCGTGCCCCTTCTATCACTGTGAATACAAGGGACAGGATCAATGTAAGGGATAACGTCAGAAATACGGTTATGTATCCCTTCCTCATGACATTACCGTGTTGCTGTCCTTGGTGATCTTCTCAAAAACCTTTTCCACCAGTGACCGCAGCTGTGTCTTGAAGATGATGACCAGTCCGATCAGCACCACGATGATCAGAATAATCTCCACCGTTCCCAGACCTTCCTCTTCCCGCAGAAAATCCCGCAGATCCTTTAGATTCTTCTTTTCTCTTCTTTTTAACATCTTTTTTCCTCCTGTTCATTGTCTATTTGCATCATACCGCTTCCCGAAAACGCCGATGTCCTGTCCCGCCTACACCATAAAGGAAAAATAGGCCGGGATCATAATGATCACCATCACGATACACAACATCATCATCATCGGCAGAAGCAGTTTTGTGCCGGCTTCCTCGCCCAGCTTCTTTGCCAGGCCCTTTCTCTCTGCAAAAGCGTTATCCGCTTCCTGCCGCAGCACCCGTAACAGATCGTTGCTGCCTTTGCGCAGATTCTGCGACAGCAGTGTGCCAAGCTTCATGTAAGACTGCACCTGACACCGCCTGCCGAAATGGTCGTAGGCCTCTTTCTCCGACCGTCCGCTCTGCAGTTCATAACAGGCCATCAGTATTTCCTCATACGCATACCGTTTTCTCTCCTTTTGCTGCTTCTTATAGTCCTCTCCCATCTTGAAAAAAGCATTGCGGATCGTCATGCCGGCCCCCATATACAACGCCAGCTTGTTGACGATCTCCGGATAATCCAGCAGAAGTTCCTTTCTGCGGCTCTCCAGCCTTCTGTCCGGCTCCCTGCTCTTCGCCCAGTAAAGGAAGGCGGCGGCCGTCAGGACCAACAACAGCAGATAACCGCTGCTGTCCTCTATGATCTCTTTCCAGACGATCGGCACGGACTCCACACTTTCCGGCAGGATCATCTTATCCGTGTTCTTCGTCCGTTCTTCCTGCAGGTGCAGCAGCTCCTCCAGCCTGCTCCGGAACAGCTCCTGTTTCGTGTAGAGTTTTGGGTTCACCCGCGCATACATCTGGTGATCCCAGGTCCACTCCTCATACCGGAAATGTGCCGCCAGCGCCACCACTGCCCCTTCCCGTAGTTCTTCATTATGCACCGTCCCATCCGTGTTGACGATGGAATAGCTGTCGCTCTCCCAGGATATGTCAAAAGGAAATCCCTCCATCTTTGTCACCAGATCCAGATGTGTGCGCACGTCCTCCAGCGTCTCATTCTCGCCCCGGATCACCTCCGGCAGCTTCCTCACCGCCTTTGTATACAGGCTTTCCGCTTCTTCTTTCGTATATTTCCTTTCTTCCACAAGGTACGCAAAGATTTCCTCCTCATTTCCCTCTGCCTGCGCCGACAGCGCCACCG
>VSOD01000459.1 GCA_009774655.1 Lachnospiraceae bacterium | reverse complement strand
TACATATAATCAATCACTATTACTGAAAGCAAAGCGATAACGGCTAAAATAATGATTGTCTGAAATGTAGTCGGAATCAAATTTTCCAGCATTCCCACACCGTCCATAGCGCCATGTGCGGTTAAATTTCCTGCGCTCCACAGGGTTGTAAGCGGAATAGGCATCAGCCAGCACATCACTTTGGGCAGTGCGCCAAAAGAGGATTCGGCTGTCAGGCTCAGGACACTATAAAAGACACATAATAAAACAGAAAATACATAGTTCTTACTAAAGAAAACCACAAGAACGACTAACGGCAGCGTTCCGGCTGTAATAAAAATTCCCATTTCCAACGCAAAAAATAATCGATAAACAATGCTGTTTACTTCTGCGATCAGCCCACCGCACAGGATTGTTATAAGAACCGATGTCAGACTGAAAATAATTCCAAAAAAGAACAGGACAATTATTTTTGCCAGAATCATCTGTGTGCTTGTGATGGGAATAGTACGCAGGTTTTTAAATGTATCATTATCCCGTTCCATAAAAAAGAGCATGGCTGCAAGCACCCCGATCATGCATGGCAAAAGCAGCTCTACCCCATATCCCATGACAAACTGAAAATAATCATTGAAAATCTCTGCTTTGCTGTCGTATTGTCCTGCTGTCTGGGGCATAGTCATCATTGCTGTCAGCGGTACGGGAAATAAAAATGCCGAAAGAACAACCAGCCATATAAATTTTTTTCGCTTCAATTTCGAAAACTCACAAATAACAAGTTTAAGCAATCCCCTCACCCCCTGTTACACGTTTGAAGTAATCTTCAAGGCTTTCTTCTGAAATTACGGCTTCCGATACTTCCAATTCATTTTCTACAAAAGCAGTAACAATTTTTCCTGTTGGTAAATCAAGGTTATGCACCTGTATATTGTGGTCATCCTGTATGGTAAACCGGCTTTCATGGAAGATACGCTCTAAAATTCTTGCCGCCTGTGCCGTATCAGAAACAACAAATCGGATATGTTTGCTGCTCTTTGCTTCCAGCTGCGCAAGACTTTCTTCTTCCAGCAATGCGCCGTGGTCAATAATGCCTATATCATCAGCCAATAATGCAATTTCAGAAAGGATATGGCTGGAAATCAAAATTGTTTTTCCACGCTCATTGCAGAGATCCCGGATAAAGGAACGGACTTCTGCGATTCCAATCGGGTCGAGACCGTTAATCGGTTCGTCCAGGATCAAAAGTTCCGGATCATGCATAATGGCAAGGGCAATCGCCAGCCGCTGCTTCATACCAAGTGAATATTGGGAAAACAGCTTCTTATCTTTGTAAGGCAGGCCAACCAGATCAAGTGCGTTTTTAATTGCGTCCCGGTTCGGCACACCCCGCAGGGCAGCAAAAATACGCAGGTTTTCCGTAGCGGTAAGATTAGGATAAAATCCGGGGGATTCAATCAGGCTGCCAATACGGGGCAGCAGCTTCTTTTCATTTGCCGCCAAAGGCTTTCCCCAAATTAACACTTCCCCGGAAGTTGGTTGTGTAAGTCCAAGCAGCATTTTCATTGTCGTCGTTTTTCCGGCTCCATTTCTGCCAAGCAGACCGTAGATACGCCCTTTCTGAACATGGATATTCAGATTGGCAACACTTTTCTGCGTTCCATATTGTTTTGTAAGATTTTTTGTTTCAATTACATATTTGCTCATTACGAAACCTCCTTTTCATGTCTACTATTCTATCACGCCAGCCTTGCATCAACCTTGCACGAACCTTGCATTAACCTTGCATTTATAGTAAACGACATTTCTGTAAACGATCCTCACCTCATATCTCTTAAAGTCCGGGTGCTTTTTTACCACTTCCATCATTTCATTAAAAATATTTATTTCTTTATCGTTAAATTCCAGTACAAGTATACGCCCGATATTATCACCTCTTCTGTTTCTGATCATATTTTATCTTGCTCGTACATCTGCTGACAATTCCCAATAATCTTATGCCTGACCTGACTCTTACATATCCTTTAATACTTATACAATTCTACATAAAGACATGATGGCACATCACTAAAACTGATCATCATTTGTTCATCCCCGTTTAATGTTCTTGCCGGAATCCATTCCCCTTTTTCAAATTTTCCATCCTGCAGCTTTAAAACAGCGACCTTTCTATTTTCACCCATCATGGCGGAAAAAACTATCCTGCTCATTTCCCTGCCGCCTTCCGTCATAAACACTGCCGGATTAATATTCAGGGCTGCCATTACTTCCGCCGATGGCTTTTCCACTTCTTCCGGCAAAAGCCCCAAGTCTTCAATCCCAAAAGGCTAATAACAAATTGCATGAAACTTCATAAATGCATACAGGCATTACTCCCAATATATGGAAACGAGAAGCGTATACTGCCGCTTCGATCCGGACGCTCCCCTGTGCGTCTATTTCCTTCTCCGAAATCATCAGGTCTGAATAAGCAAATGTAGTATAGGAAAGGCCATGCCCGAAATAATATCTTGGCGTATGGGGCATATCCACATAGTTTACAAATCCGATGCTCTCCCCCTGATGCCATGCCGAGCCATTGGGATGATTATAATAGACAGGAATCTGCCCTGCATGGTAAGCCACAGATACCGGCAGTTTTCCGCCCGGATTATATTCTCCAAGCAGTGCGCTGACTACCGCTTCCGCACCTGTTTCCGCCGGGCTCCATGCCTCTAATAAAGCATCCAGACATGCATCCGCCGTATCGCTGGAAACAGGCCTTCCCATATATCTCCTTTAAAAGACGCACCGGCGTATCAGAGTGAGTTCCATGGATACACATATCAGCGTTCTCACTCAGATAATAGCTGCACCCATGACCAATCTGTGAAACCTGTGCGCAATACCGGTTTTCATTCCATAAATAATTATACCAATATCTGGGTGTTCTTGGCTCTTTTATGATACAGGCATTCCCATCCTGTGAAAATTTGTATATCCTATTGTCCGTAGAATAATTCTGACTGTTTTCCATCGTTACAACTATCTCCTTTTCACCATCTATCTCACATTTTTCCAACTATGCCAAGTATAATCATATTGATGTTTTCCGTATTGTAAAATAAAACTTTCCATTGTAAAATTCTGTTTTAATTTCAAAAAACCGGTGCATAAAAGTTTTCTTTCTCATGCACCGGTCAAATAATGTTTACTTCTTCAATTCTTGTTATTTACTTTTGTTTTGCTGCCTTTCTCTCTGCCACTTCCTGCCGCATTGCAGGCAGCTTTTTCTCCAGATCAAATCTGGTAAAGATAAAGAACATCAGCAGATTGATCACCACCGGAAGATAGTTGGAAAATCCGTAAATAGAATATCTCATGGAAGTTGTTGCTTCCGCTACAGTTGTAAACGGTCTTTTATGCTGCGGCGGTATTTCTTCCCCTACTACCTACAACACCACGCAAAGCAAAAATGACGGAGGTATGTTTGCTAC
>VSOD01000458.1 GCA_009774655.1 Lachnospiraceae bacterium | reverse complement strand
ATCATCAAAAGTATCAAGAAGCACATCTAACCGCCGACGTAAAGTTGTTTTCCCTATTGGACTGTCTGGGTGTATGTACTGGTCTACGGATATGTGGAACATTGTCACAAGCTGAATAAACAGCCGAAAGCTCGGATACTGCCCCTCTTTCTCGATAGACTGCAAATGCCTCGCCGAAATTCCAAGCTCCTCGGCTAATTCCTCTCTTGTAATCCGCTGTTTTTCACGTGCATCTTGGATTGCCTGCCCTAATTCCAGAAAATCAAAATTTTCCAAATCATTACCCATTTTTTCACCGCCCATACTAAAAAATTTTATAATATCTATTTTACAGAGATGGAAGTTCTTATAAAACGATGTGAAATCTCTGCTAATAAGAGGTTCTATCTCTTGTCTTGAGAGATAAAAGTGGGTATTCGCACAGTTGAATCACGAAAAACAGATAATTATAATGGGAGTATTAAGAGGTTCAGTATAAAAATTCATACGCCATTCACACAGAAATGCTAAAATAAACTTGGAGGTGGTCTTTATGGCAAAGATATTGATTGTAGAGGATAACATAGATACAAACGAAGCCCTTTCTGAATACTTGCAGGAAGCAGGTCACGAAATCATATCCGCATATGACGGAACAGATGCTTTAGAGCTTTTTTCGCAGAATACAGTGGACTTAATTGTTCTTGATATTATGCTCCCTACCATGTCGGGGCTTGCAGTATTAAACACTGTACGAAAGACAAGCCAGATACCAGTTATCATGCTTACGGCTTTGGAAGATGAATATACACAGGTATCAAGTTTTGACTGTCTGGCAGATGATTATATGACAAAGCCGTTTTCTATGGTAGTGCTTGGAAAACGCATCACGGCATTGCTCCGTCGGGCAGGTGGCAAAGAAGAAACAAAAATTTGGAAATATGGTGATTTGACAGTTGATTTTTCTGGGTACTCTGCCTGCAACCCAAAGGGGAAAATAGATGTAACGCCAAAAGAGATTGACTTGCTGAAGCTCCTACTCGACCATAAAGGTCTGGTGCTGTCACGGTCGCAGATATTAAATGCAGTGTGGGGAGATGACTCTTATGTGATAGACCGTATTGTAGACAGTTATATTAGGAACCTGCGTAAAAAACTGGAACTTGACTGTATCGTTACCGTAAAGGGGATTGGCTATAAGTTAGAGGTGGATGTATGAAGAAACTGAAATTATTTCCAAAGACTTTTTTATACACATTTAGCCTGATGATAGTTATTGTGGCAGTTTCCCATTTGCTGGTCTATATTCTGCTTCCTACTGTTTACAATTACCGACAGCGTAATGCGTTGGAAGCCGATATTGAGAAATTATGCGAGGAAATTGCAGATACGGAAGATACGGGCAGGCTTGCTTTAGTGACTGACTTTGCGGGGAAATGGTATGCGGATATTCTGGTAAAATATGACGGATACACATATGAAATGAAACTGTTGAACGTGGGGGATGACGGATATTTGAAGTGTTCAGAGGACACGGAAAATCCAAGCGGAGATAAAGAAGATGTAAGCATCATTGCGGAAGAATCGGACGGCAAGATAAAAATATCTTTATCTCGAAATCCCAAAGGAGATAAAAATTTTTTATATGCAGAACAGATATTTCCGAACCAGAAAGGGTATGTGAGGGCGGTCATATCAAGGCAGCAGATTGAGGATGCAGTCAGCGCCATCATAGTTATCCTGCCTGTTACAGCATTTGCCTGTACGCTTATCTCACTATTGTCTGCATTGCTGTATTCCCATATGCTCACGAAGCCTATCAAGCAGATTACTAATGTAACAAAACAAATGCAGGGATTAACGCATGGGATTTCCTGCGAAGTCCATACACACGATGAAATTGAAACTTTAGCAGACAATGTAAACGCACTTTATAATAATCTGCTAAAAACAATCCATAACTTAGAGCAGGAAATTTATAAGGCAGAAGAAATGGAAGTGCAGAAAACAAATTTAATGCGCTCTGCATCCCATGAGTTAAAAACACCTGTTACGGCTATCAATGCCATGTTGGAAAATATGATTTTAAACGTAGGGAAATACAAAGACCACACGATTTATCTGCCAAAATGTAAAATGCTCACAGAACAACTTGCAGTGATGATTAAAGAAATTTTAGACGCTTCAAAATCTACGGCGGATGATACGAAAAATGATACGGAAATTGATATATCAGAGCTGATAGAGCAGATGTCAGAACCGTATCAGATGATTGCAAAATCAAAGGGTATTCGCATAGAAATGGATGTTTCAGAAAACTTCTCTGTCCATTACCCTATATCAATGATAAGGAAAGTAATTTCCAATTTACTGTCTAATGCGGTTTCTTATACGCCCAAAGGAGGTACTATAAAAATTTATATAGAAGAACAAAAATTGGTTCTGGAAAATGAATGTGTCCCAATCCCGCAGGAATACCAAAAACATATATTTGAACCATTTTACCGATTTGAATATGGAGTTAAGGAAGCCCCCTGCGGGGATACCATGATGCCATTCGGCGGAAACAGGGAAACAAGGGGGAATGGTTTAGGGTTATACATTGTAGACACGGTATTGAAAACGCTGCAAATCCCCTATATGTTTACCGCCTTAGAGGATAATAGTGGGATGCGTTTCACGATTGAATTTGAATAGGATAAAAAAGCTGTCTGTATCGAAAACAGGCAGTTTTTTTGTGATTTCACATGCCATTCACATTAGACTGATACCCCACTCACACCAGAGGTATAAAATTTAAGCGAAACAAACGAAAGGAGGAAAATTTTTTGAGCAGCTTGAAACGGGCATTTCTTTATGATGTACGGAAGAAAGGAAAAAGCCTGACGCTTTTTTTGCTATTGCTTTTTCTGACTGTTTCCGTTATGGTCGGCATTTCTATCCGAAGTGGAACAGAAAAAGCAGCCAGAGCTTTACGGGAAACGATTGGGGCATCCTTTACGATGAGTGGCAGTATCAATCATCTGGAATTTGACGGAAGCGAAACGGGATATACCGCTGATAAAATCCCTATCCCATATGAAACAGTGAAACAGATATTAGGCGTTGGCGGGATAAAGGCGTACAATGCCGAGCAAAGTCTTCCCATTTCTGCGGTGGGGCTGAAGTTTCTCTCTGGAATGGAAAGCGGTAATCTTTCTGCTAATACGGAAACCGCTTATCAGGCAGATTTTGTAAGCGGAATACTGGAACTGACGGAGGGAAGGCATATTACGGCAGAGGATACGGATGCGGCTGTTATCAGTGCTAAACTGGCAGAAGAAAATAATTTAGGGATTGGCAGTGAGTTGATATTGAAATCTGTTTCTGATGGCAGCGGGGAACAGGCAAGAGTTTTCGTCGCAGGAATCTATGCCAGTGACATCAATTTGGTGGTTTTCGTAGGCGCGTTTTTTTCCTTGTTTTTTTTTTTCTT
>VSOD01000457.1 GCA_009774655.1 Lachnospiraceae bacterium | reverse complement strand
TTCTGCATTTCTGAATTACATGCAGCCGGATATGATAAAACAATATGCTGAAAAATATTATGCGGCAGATGATGTTAGCCGCTTTGCGGTTATGATTCCATACATGGCAGAAAAGGAACAGCAGGATTGGCTCAAGAAAGCACAGGCAGATAAGAAAAATTCTTTTTTCACAGTATTATCTGATAATTTATTTTGACAAACAATAGTAGTCTGAACAGCAACGTTGAAAGGGCAGCCGACTACAAGCGTAGCTGCCCTTTTGCTGCCCCAAAAATAGTATCCATTTTGCACCCCCATGTGGGAGAAAGTGGGAATCGTAATCTTGTGCCTTATGGAACTTTTCTGGAGAAATATGAAATATCTGAAATCAGTTCCTTTTGCAATGGGATCAAACGGGATATCTCCCCGGTCAAGAATGCGATATCCCATAATGTAAGTTCTGGAAATGCAAGGTGGCATTCATGCCTGATTGCACAAATTTCAATCTGGGTTCACTGCTACAAAAACAAGCTGGCATTGTTATAATCTGCCAGCTTATCTCATGCTTTATGATACCCAAAATCAACAAAGAACCATTTTGCCAGAATGCCCTCTTATCTTACATTTCATCACACTGCCTGCCGACAGCCATCTAAAAACATTTTTCTACGCCATCGTCTTAACCAATGCCATACATCATACCATCTGCTTTCCAAATCTTAAAAGATATTGCTGTGCGGCCTGTAAAGAGATATCCAACTTATTCTGCAATCTTGTCAAAATATCTTTCTCAGAAAGGCCAAATTCAAAACCAGATTCAATAATTTCTTCTGCACGTCCTTCTATTTTCCCTTTTTCCATACCTTTTTCCATATTCTCCTGATCCCGCATCAGGTTCTTTGCACAGTTCCACATCCTGCATTATCTTACTGAACATGAAATCATTCGATATCCCTAGTGATTCCCATATTGTATTAAGTTCTGTCTGGTTTTCCATCTTCCAGTTCCTCTTTTCTTTGATTATATTATACAAATTTCCCCTGTAAAATACAACCGGTATTCTTTCCTGAAAAGCAGAGATAATCTAAAGTCCATCTCTGAAGTCTGCCCGTTATCTTCTGTTGGTCATACTGCATAGAGATTAACTCACCAACTTATCCTGCTCCACATCATCAATATCCTGACATGACACAGCCTGTGTCAGTGGCAGAAGATAATCCAGTAATACATTGGTGCCAATCAGCATCCTATCTACTATATTCTTCTTTGCACCTTCCATTTTCCGCCAACGAAAAAAGTGCCCTCCCGTTGCACCGCAATATGCAATATGAAAGACACTTTTATACGCCTCTGCCAATACTACTAATTTTTCAAAGAGATAAACCGCCTGCAAACATTTAATTCTCCTGCAGATATTCCTCCATAAAAGTCTCCTCCGACACGATCCTCACGCCAAGCTCCTTCGCCTTCTTGTTCTTGGAGGACTGTGACGTCGCATCATTATTAATCAGACAGACCGTCTTCCCGGTGACACTGCCGGTGACCTTGCCGCCCCGGTTCTCGATCTCGGCCTTGAGCGCATTCCGGTTCTCATAGTGCTCCAGGCTGCCGGTGATGACAAAGGACATGCCCGCCAGCGTCTGGCTGCCTTCCTCCACCGTTTCTTCGGCCAGACGAAGTTCTCTCATCAGACGTTCCAGCTGTTCCAGTTTCTCTTCTCTGTGAAAAAAATCATGAATCCCCGCCGCGATAACACCGCCGACGCCGTCCACCTCATTCAATTCCTCCACTGTTGCCTGCCGCAGCGCCTCCATTGAATTTTGGAAATGCCGGCAGAGGATCTTCGCATTGGCCACTCCTACATTCTCGATACCAAGCCCGTAAATCACCCGCGCCAGCGTAGTATCTCTCGCCTTCTCAATGCTTTCCATGAGATTACTGTAAGATTTCTCCCCGAAACCTTCCATCTGCGTGATCTCCTGCTCATACCGGTCCAGTTTAAAAAGATCCGCAAACTCATGCAGAAATCCTCTGGCCAGAAATTTCTCCAGCGTAGATTCCGACAGACCGTCCACATTCAGCGCATCCCGGCTCACAAAGAGCGTAAATGCCTTGATCTTTTTCGCATCGCAGTCCGGATTGTTACAGTAAAGGGACTGCACATCATTGACCTGCCTGATCTGCGTAGGCTGGCCGCACACCGGGCACACAGCCGGAATCTCCAGCGTGTCGCTCTGTGTCAGATTCTCCGCGATCTGCGGAATGATCATATTGGCTTTATAGACCGTGATGCGGTCGCCAAGACCCAGCTTCAGATTTCTGACTATGCTGATATTGTGCACCGAGGCACGGCTGACCGTTGTGCCTTCCAGTTCAACAGGTGCAAAGATCGCCACCGGATTGATCAGGCCTGTACGGCTGGCACTCCACTCCATCTCCTGCAGCACCGTTTCCCGCAGTTCATCCGCCCACTTAAATGCGATGGAATCCCGCGGGAATTTTGCAGTCCTTCCGAGCGACTGCCCGTAGGCGATATCATTGTATGTCAGCACCAGACCGTCCGACGGCACGTCATAGGTCTGCACCCTGTTTTCAAAATATTCTATCCCTTCCAGTATCGTATCCGGATCGACCATCCTGAATTCCACCACGTCAAAACCCTGTTCCTGTAAAAAGGCGAACTGCTCCGCCCGCAGGCTTCCGCTCTCTTCCCTTTCTTCTTTTACAAGGCTGAATGCATAGAAATTGACATTGCGCCGGGCTGTGATCTCATTATTCAGCTGCCGTACCGAACCGCTGCACAGATTCCTCGGATTCTTATATTTAGCATCCACATCCTCGATCTCGCTGTTGATCCGTTCAAACTCGCTGTAGCTGATCACCGCTTCTCCGCGCAGCACCAGCTCTCCCTGATAGGGAATCGACAGCGGCACATTCCTGAACACCCGGGCATTGTTGGTGATGACTTCTCCCACTTCCCCATTACCTCTTGTCACAGCCTTATGCAGTTTCCCACCGGTATAAGTCAGCACGATCGTCAAACCGTCCAGCTTCCAGGAAAGCAGAGCCTCTTTCCCATTCAGCCAGTCTCGCAGTTCTTCCCTGCTCTTTGTTTTGGCAAGAGAGAGCATCGGACGCTCATGCCGCTCTTTCGGCAGTTCCTCCACCGCTTCAAACCCAACATTAACCGTAGGACTGTTGGCAAGCGTAACGCCCGTTCTTTTTTCCAGTTCCACCAACTCATCATACAGACGGTCATATTCAAAATTGCTCATGACTTCGGTGTCCTGCGCATAATAAACTTTGGCCGCATGATTTAACACCGCGACCAGTTCCTTCATACGATTGTTATCTGTTTCCTTCATATAAAATACCTGCCGTTTTTATAAATTTTCAGTCTCACTCATCAGTTTCCATTACAGATGTAATCCACAGTGTCTATATATGTCTCTTATACACATAAACGACCCCACCACACACCA
>VSOD01000456.1 GCA_009774655.1 Lachnospiraceae bacterium | reverse complement strand
GATACCCTGTCTCTGGGCGTACATACACTGCAGTTCATCGGCGCGCCGATGGTGCACTGGCCGGAAGTCATCGTGAATTACGACCAGCATGATAAGGTGCTTTTCTCCGCAGACGGCTTCGGCAAGTTCGGCGCGCTGGACGTGGAGGAAGACTGGGCCTGCGAAGCCCGCCGCTACTATTTCGGCATTGTGGGCAAATTCGGCATGCAGGTTCAGAACCTGTTAAAGAAGGCCGCAGTTCTGGATATTCAGGCCATTTGCCCGCTGCACGGACCTGTCCTGAAAGAAAATCTTGAATATTATGTAAACCTGTACCAGACCTGGTCTTCTTACGACGTGGAATCCGAGGGTATCATGATCGCTTACACCTCCGTCTACGGCAACACGAAAGCCGCGGCGCAGCTGCTCGCCGACAAACTGACCGAGAAGGGTTGTCCCAAGGTAGTGGTAGCCGATCTGGCGCGTGAGGATATGGCTGAATGTATGGAAGATGCCTTCCGCTATGGCAAGCTGGTTCTGGCCACCACCACTTACAATACGGATATGTTCCCTTATATGCGGGAATTCATCCATGAACTGATCGGACACAATTACCAGAAACGCACGGTGGCGCTGATGGAGAACGGTTCCTGGGCGCCTCTCGCTGCCAAAGCCATGCGCGCGAAGCTGGAAACCTGCAGGGACATTACCTTTGCGGAGCATACCGTACAGATCCGCTCTGCCCTGAACGAGGACAGCATCGCCCAGATCGAGGCACTGGCTGAGGAACTGTGCAGTTAATCAACAGTCAATTGCATCAAAAAGATGCAGGAAAGCCTGACCTGTACCGGTCTTCTTCCTGCATCTTTTTTAACGAAAGGATCTGCATCATGATTTTCCAGCTAAAATACTGCTGCGCACTACGCTATGCATCCACACCCAGCCTGCGCAGTTCTTCGATTGCCTGCTCCCGATCCCGGAAATGGATCGTATGGATGCCGAACTTCTCTGCACCAGTCAGGTTCACCACCGTGTCATCCATAAAGACACACTCCTCCGGCACCAGATCATAACGGTCGATCAACATCTGATAAATCTCCGGCATCGGCTTAACGACCTTCTCCCGATAGGACAGGATACCGCCGTCCGTATAAGGAATAAAATCCAGCGCATGGGCGCAGTCCGTCTCCGCCTTATTCGAGAAATTGGATAAATATAACACCCGATATCCTTTACTCTTGAGTTCCTGAATCCACGGGATCGCATAGTCAAGCCGCTTTATCATGGTGCTCACATTCTGCAGCACCTTCCAGATATCCTCCTCGATCTCCGGATCCGCTTTCACGAATGCCTGCACGATCTCTTCCTCACTCATGGCGCCTCTGTCGAATTCATTCCAGTCCGGATTCTTCACCGTAGCCTTCGCGATCCGCTCCACCATCTGTTCATCATATCCAAAACTCTCATAATGCTCTTTCCAGGTAAACCCGGCAAGCACATTGCCGATATCGAATATAATCGTCGTAATCATTTTCTCTCTCCTGTCGTACCAATTAATAACACCTTCTATCAAACTCATGAAAGCAGCAATTCCAGCATGTTCCCTGCCGCCACCGTCAGCGGGTTCTTCGGGTTTGTCACCACGCAGAAATGCCGGCCGGGGATCTTCCTGTTACACCGCAGCTCCAACAGACGCCCGTCCTCCAGATACTCTCCCGCAAAATCCCTGACCACACAGCCGATCCCGAGACTGCGCAGGGCAAACTGCACGATCATGTCGCTGGTGGCCAGTTCAAATTCCGGCCGGATCACCACATGATTTTCTGATAAAAAGGCATCCATATAACTTCTGGTGCTGGTGTCGCCTTCCAGACAGATCAGCGGCATTTTCTCCAGCTCCTGCAGATCCAGCATCCGGTTCTTGTACTGTATAAACCGCCGGCCTGCCACGAACACATCTTCAATCTCCCGCACCGTCTTCACGCACAGATCGTCCCGCTTCTCAAAAGGGGTGCTGACCACACCGAAATCAATCTTGTTGTCCCGCAGATTTGCCAGTGTCTCCGGCGTGGGCGCATTGCTGACCGCCACCTTGATTTCCGGATACTTCTCATGAAAACGCTCAAGATAGGGAAGCAGATAGAACCGCAGCGTCATGTCACTGGCGCCGATATGGATCTCTCCCAGCTCCAGCTCCAGCATCTGCCTCAGCTTCTGCTCTCCCGAAAGGATCTGCTCATATCCCCTGGCCACATAGCCGTAGAGCAGCTCTCCCTCTGCCGTAAGGCGCACGCCTCTGGAGGCCCTTGCAAGAAGCCGGACCCCCAGAGTCCCCTCCAGCTGCTTTAACGACTGACTGACCGCGGGCTGTGAAATGTTCAGTTCCCTGGCCGCCACGGTCAGACTGCCGGCTCTGGCTGCATGGTAGAACACTTTATAGTATTCCAGATTGTTCAGTATCGTACTCACTGTCAGGTTCTCGCCAGCCCGTCTACGTGAAGTACCTCGCCCGTAATATAGGAAGCACGCTCCGATGCCAGGAATACGAAGGCATTGGCAATATCCTCAGGCTGCCCCATACGCCGCAGCGGAACCTGGGCGATCATGGGTTCGATCACTTCTTTCGGCACGGCACGCATCATGTCCGTATATGTGATACCGGGCGCTACCGCGTTTACGCGCACACCCTTCGGCCCCAGTTCTCTGGCCAGAGACAGGGTGAATCCGTTGACTGCAAATTTCGAGGTCGGATAGGCGATTCCCGCCGGCTGTCCGTAAATACTCACCATGGAAGAGGTATTGAGGATCACGCCGCTCCCCGCCGCCACCATATGTTCGCTGGCAGCCTTGGAACAGTTGAATACGCCCTTCACGTTCAGGTCCATCACCTTCTCAAACTTTTCTTCCGTATAATCCGCAAAAGGCGTGCTCTCCGAGACACCTGCATTGTTGACAAGAATATCGATCCTGCCGTATTTCTCCACGACAGCGTCAAACGCCTCCTTTACCGCACTGTAATCCGACAGGTCAGGCCAGATCCCTTCCACGGCCGCATCCGCATATGCTTCCTTTAACTTATCCACCGCCGTCTGCGCGGTCTCCTGCCGGCTCGCACACAATACGACTCTGGCGCCCTCTTTGATAAAGGCTTCCACTGTCGCATAGCCGATTCCTCTGCTGCCGCCCGTTACGATCGCAATTTTATTCTCCAGTAACATTCGTTCACCCTCCTTAATGTCTTTGCCTTAACGCTGCCTATAGTATAGCATAAAATTCCATCCGCAGCACATTAAGTATGAGATTTATTTTTTCCTGTAGATGATATCGGAGCGGCCCGGGCCATTGGAGACCATGGTGATCGGATAGCCGATCTGCTCCTCGATAAACTCCACATAGCGGCGGCAGTTTTCCGGCAGGTCCTCATAGTTGCGGATGCCTCTGATATCGCATTTCCAGCCGGGCCTCGTGGTACACACCGATCGGATTATAAACAACCACCAGC
>VSOD01000455.1 GCA_009774655.1 Lachnospiraceae bacterium | reverse complement strand
GCGGGATACACAGATTCATATCAACGACAGAATCTGTCAGTTTCGCATCATGGAGAATCAGCCGAAGATCGTCTTCGACGAAGTGGCGCATTTGGAGCATGAAGACCGCGGCGGACATGGCAGCACGGGGAAGCAGTAATCACCGGATGATATGTCTTGTAAAAAGACAAATGCTTTACTATAATGAAAGTATGGGAAGCAAAGTTATAAGGAGGTGTTTAGATGTCAGTATTTAAAAGTTATCTGCGACAACTTATAAGACAGTTAAAGGCATTGAAAAAGGCAGAGGAAGAAGGAAACAAAGACGAAGTCAGAAGAATTATTGAAGAACTTCTGAAAGATGCACAGGACGGACTGGAAGACGACTAGAAGGTGATATGAATAAGAAAACTCCTTTCAAGACATACTAGCAGCAATAAGTAATGTCTTGGAAGGAGTTTTTGACAGTGCAGAAAAGAGAAGAAGCGAACGAGAGAATGACAACCTCCCTGCAGCAGTCCATGGTGTATATGAAGGAGAGGATGGCGCCGGACTCCAGCTTTGACGTGGTCTACCGCGTGATCGAGGTAGGAGGAAGACAGGCGTGTATCTATTTTATAGACGGGTTCTGCAAGGATGAGCTGATGATGAAGATCCTGCAGTACTTTATCGGCCTGAAAGCGGAGGATATGCCGCAGAATGCCTATGAGATGGCCAAAAGGGCCACCCCCTATGTGGAGGTGGATTTAAAAGACAAGTGGGAGGATATTTTCTACAATATCCTGTCAGGTGTCTTTGCACTGTTTATTGACGGCTACGACAGATGTATTCTGCTCGATTCCCGAACCTATCCTGCCAGAGGGGTGGAGGAACCGGATAAAGATAAGACGCTGCGCGGTTCCAAGGACGGTTTCGTGGAGACGGTGGTCTTCAATACGGCACTGATCAGGCGCAGAATCCGGAGCACGGAGCTTCGCATGGAGATGATGAATGCCGGAAAAAGCTCCCGCACGGATATCGTCCTGTGCTATATGGACAACCGGGTGGATCACGGCTTTCTGGAAAAAGTCAAAAAACGGATCGAAAGCATTAAGGTGGATGCCCTGACCATGAACCAGGAGAGCCTTGCCGAATGTCTGTATCAGCGCAAATGGTTTAATCCTTTCCCGAAATTTAAATTCACGGAGCGGCCGGACGTGGCGGCGGCGCAGGTACTGGAAGGAGATATTGTCATTCTGGTGGACAACTCGCCTTCGGCCATGATCGTGCCGACTTCCATCTTCGATATCGTGGAGGAGGCGGACGACTACTATTTTCCGCCGATCACTGTAACTTACCTGCGGCTGTCAAGATTCGTGATCTCGATTTTGACTTACATCATGACGCCGACTTTTCTGCTTCTGATGAACAATCCCGAATGGGTGCCGCAGTCCTTTGACTTTATCATGCTGCAGGAGGATCCGAATATCCCTCTGCTGGCGCAGTTCTTGATTCTGGAGCTGGCGATCGACGGCTTGAAGCTGGCGGCGGTCAATACTCCGAATATGCTAAGCACACCCTTAAGCGTGATGGCCGGTCTGGTGCTGGGAGAGTTCTCTGTCAACAGCGGCTGGTTCAATTCGGAGGTCATGCTGTATATGGCGTTCGTGGCCATCGCCAATTACACCCAGCAGAACTATGAACTGGGATATGCGCTGAAATTCATGCGGATCCTGAATCTGATCCTGACGGCACTGTTTGGCCTCTACGGCTATATCGGGGCGATCCTGTTCTTTCTGCTGGCGATCGTCTGCAACAAGACACTGTCGGATAAAAGCTATATCTATCCGCTCATACCCTTTAATTTCCGCCAGCTGGCCAAGCGGCTTCTGCGTCTGCGTCTGCCGGAGGCAAAACAGTAACACGCGGGTATTGTCAAAAATTCCACTGTCATTTACCGGAAGATTATTGGAAGAAGGGAATTGCTAAATGTCCGTTCTTCTGGTATGATACGATAATGGAGACAAAAGAACGTATGATATTAACAGAACAGACAAACAAACAGATCATATTTTTAAAGCCGGCATTCAGACAGATGGTTTGGGGCGGAGACAGGCTGGGCCGGGAATGGCACTATGAGATTCCGGACAGCAATACGGGGGAGTGCTGGGGCGTCAGCGCTCACCCTAACGGCGACTGTACGGTCAGAGAAGGGCGTTATGCGGGAGAAGCCCTTTCAGCATTGTGGGAGAAGCACCCGGAGCTTTTTGGCAACACCGGGCTGGACAGGTTCCCGCTGCTGGTGAAGATCATTGACGCCAGAGCAGATCTGAGCATTCAGGTGCACCCCGACGATGCCTATGCCGGCATTCATGAGAACGGCTCCCTGGGGAAGAGTGAATGCTGGTATGTTCTGGCCTGTGACGAGGATTCCCGACTGATCATCGGCCATAATGCAAAAGACAGGGCCGAGCTTGTGGAGATGATCCGTCAGGGTCGCTGGCAGGAACTGATCCGGGAGATTCCTGTGAAAAAGGGGGACTTTATCCGGATCGAACCGGGCACCGTGCATGCGATCAAAGGCGGCATCATGGTCATGGAGCTGCAGCAGAGCAGTGACATTACATACCGTGTTTATGACTATGGCAGGCTGGTGGACGGTAAACCGAGAGAACTGCATATCGACAAGAGCATTGACGTGATCACAGTGCCGGCGGCCAGGATTGAGGATACCATCGTGAAGGCGGACGAACTGCCGCAGAATGTGATGAATCTACTCTGTGCCTGTGCATGTTTCCGGATATGGAAAGCGGACGTGACACGCACGGTTACATTTGAGCAGGCCTATCCTTTTCTGATCATGAGCGTGATCGAAGGCAAGGGGACGGTGAATGGACAGGCAGTCCGTAAAGGAGATCATTTTATATTGCCGGATGGATTTGGCGAGGTAGTCATGGAGGGAAATATGCAGGTGATCGCTTCGACGATCTGATGATATAAAACATCTGAATACAGTAGGAGTACAGACGAAAGCCAGTATACGCAGAAGAGTATACTGGCTTGGCTGTTTTATGATAGTTCACATTGCCGTTTCTTAGTTGAGACAATCGGGACAATCCTGTGCTGTGTTATAACGGCGAATGGCTGTCAGTTGTCAGCCGGAACGACCCGGGCGATGGTCTCCAACAGGATCGGAACATCTATGGGTTTCGTCAGGTGGGCGTTCATGCCGCTCTCCGTGGACAGCCGCTTGTCGCTCTCAAAGGCATTGGCAGACAGGGCGATGATCGGAATATGGGAAAGAACAGGGTCTTCCAGACGGCGAATAGCTTCCGCGGCTTTGCGCCCGTCCATAACGGGCATCTGGATGTCCATAAGGATAAAAGCATATTCTCCGGGGGTGGAGGCCTGTAGCTTCTCGATGGCCTGCAGGCCGTCCGGTGCCGTTTCGATGCAGAAACCAAGCTCCTGAAGCAGTTCTGTCTCAATCTCAAGCTTGATCTCATTGTCGTCCACCCGAAGCATCTTAAGTCAGA
>VSOD01000454.1 GCA_009774655.1 Lachnospiraceae bacterium | reverse complement strand
TTGATGTATGCGGTGGCGAGAATGTGCAGCCATTTGAGGCTTTTTTGCCATTGTATAGAAAAGCGGAACAATATCATTTGTCCAAGAAAATGCATGTAGGTGAAACCGGGCCAGCAGAGAATGTCATGCGGGCAGTTGAAGTATTAGGGCTTAGTGAAGTTCACCATGGGATAAACGCGGCCGCATCGGCGAAGGTCATGCGATTTCTCGCAGATAATCGGATACAGCTGAATGTCTGCCCGAGCAGTAACGTAATGCTTGGATATGCAATTGGATATAGAGACCACCCTATTAAGATACTGTATGAGAATGGAGTTAAGGTTACAATCAATACCGATGACCTGCTGATATTTGACAGTTCGATTGAAAACGAGTACCTATTGCTTTATCGGGCAGGGACGCTAAGTGCTGGTCAATTGGATGAAATACGAAAGAATGGGTTAGACATCCACTCAGAAGATGAATTATAGAGATGCGAAATTCCAGTTTGTTGATTAGAGTGGTGGAGGACAACAAATTGATATTTTCCTTGTTAATGTTATTTATACATGTGTTACCACGTCAGGCAAATAGCCTGATTCGGTATTTTACTTGTTTTACATCATTTCACTTGTTTAACCTTATTTTACTTGAGTTACTTGTTTTACGCAATAGTTAGAAAATGTTCTGTATCAAACACAAATACAAGCATAATGGATATAAAAATAACCCTCCAGCGATGGAGGGTATATTTTTGGAGGGGTGTGAGCGACGGAAATAACTGATATTCCGTTGGGGCTCAAATTCGACGAGTAAAAAGCGCAAGTTTGCGCCGGGTCGTTCTAGTGAGACGACCCAAATCTACTTCGAGGCAATCTACCTGATCTAGCGCCGTGCGCCACCCTACCCGTAATTCGGCAAAACTTTTACAATCCAAAAGGACCACCGCCGTAATAACCGCCACCAAGAGAGTCATAGGGGTTAGAAACCTCAGCTCTGATCAAATCCGACAGCGATGCGGCACCAGCCGGACCTTTATGTGCGAACCTTTTCCAAACGTAATAAGCTGATGCATTTGGATGGCAGTTCCATGCTGACCAGATAAAGAAAAATGGTTTGCCACATGCAGGGCAACAATGTCGCCCATACCATTCCCGAAGAATATTCTTCAAGGCGTTTTCATCATACTTTTCTTCAGCCGGCACATACGCCCACTCAGGCTCAGGCGTTTGCCCTTTCTTGAGTCTGTGAATCCAAAATAGCTCATCATCAGCTTGAATTCTATACATCGATACTGCCATAATTATTCCACCTCCTTTGTATAATATTTCAATGTAATAGGGTCGTATTCATCAGTGAAGTACATACCGGTGCTCAGTATCAGGGTCTTATCGTAGCGGTATCCATCCGGGAGATTAGGCGTAGATCCATTTGGTAAAGCGATGATGAAGGCACAGGGGCCCCATGTATCGGAATACATTTTGGCCTTGCTGAGTATGGTTGAGTTTCCTTCGCCGTAGTAGGTCGCACCATCCAAGTACATAACCACGGATACAGAACGCACGTTAATAAAATGGGACGCATTGCTGTCATGTTCTTCATCAAAAGCTGAAACCTGCTTGGTGGAGAGCGCCCCTTGGTAGCTTCGTGGGTTATCAGAGGTAATCGGGAAGCCATCGGTTAGATTTTCTAGCGCGTAGGTCCCAATAATGTACTCTAACTCATTGCAGCCGAAGCTATCACGCATTTCCCTTAATAAGTAGCTCGTATTATACAGCGATTCTTTGCTTGGAAAAGAAGAGGTATCGTTACCAAGTGCTCCCCACAGTGCATAAGCTATTTCTATGTCGTCTTCCGTGAAAATCGGACTCAGCTGAATGGTTTCGCGGATCTTGTACCCGTCAAAGTCCTCAAATTCGATTACGTACTCGGCCAGCAGTTCCTCTACGACATTCTTTGCAAGGCTTTCGCCGTTCAAGTTTTCCCCAGATTGCATAGTAGACTCCCCACTCCACTCCATACGAGCTAAGAATTCCTCAAAAGTTTCGCTGCCAATCTCTCCAGTTGCCGCCATCTCCGCGATTGCCTCTTTTGAAAGAGCCCCCGCATAATATAAGTCTATCAAGTCATAGACGGACCACCCTTCATCACTGGCTCTTATTGTCTCTATCCGGGCAGCATATTCTTCCTCTCTCTCAATGTAGCTTATCATTTCCTCGAAAGTGGCATCGTTCATCTTTCCAGCTTCTGCCATCTTGACAACATCCTCTTTTGTGAGGTTCCCAGCGTCCCACATTTCCAGCAGGTCATCGGCAGTATACCACACTTCCGGCAGCACATCGTCAGTAGTGTACGCTGATGTGTTCTCGGCCTCCGCGTCTGTCACCGGTTCCGACGGTAAAGCGGTTCCGCTACTTCCGCACCCCCACAGTCCGAGCACCAGCCCACCGGCCAACAAAATTGTCATAAATCGTTTTTTCATCTTTTACTTTTCCTCCCAGCGTTTGTCTTATCAGTCAAAAAACCGCCCTGTTGGGTCGGATGTAACATTTTTTTGAAATTATTACGTTTTTGAGAGGATATTTTTGCAAATACAGGGAAAAGATGGCAGACAATTACATTAAGAGAGGCAAAATCGCGCAAAAGTCTTTGGAATTTGCCCTTGTATATCCGCAAAATACTATCTGTGAACCTTGAACGCATGGGCAAAATATGCTAAAATAAAACAGACTCAAAAGTTTGTTACATCCTAATCTGTGAGCTTTATGCTTATTGCAAAAACAGATTAGGAGGGAATCATTATGGCAACAACTGAACCGATTCGAGACCAGTCCCAGCTCCACGCTTTAGCGGATTATTTTTTGCAGAAAGGGGAATTTAGGAACTATACGTTGGTGGTACTTGGCACCTGTACGGCATTACGAATCAGCGACTTATTAGGAATTCGCTGGTCAGAGATTTATGACGTGGAGCGGGATTACTTCAAGGTACACATCAAAGTTACAGAACAAAAAACTGGCAAAGCAAAATTGATTGCCCTAAATCAACAGGCCATTGATGCGCTGCGGCTGTACTACCCACACAGCCACAGCGATTTTGTTTTTGTAAACAACCGTAAAAATGCGCAGCCAATCAGCCGGGTGCAGGCTTGGCGGATTATACAGGATGCAGCTACAGAATTAGGGTTGGATGGCAACCTCGGCTGTCATAGTCTTAGGAAAACCTGGGGATACCATGCGTGGACAAGCGGAAACGTGTCACCCATAATCATTACGGAAATTTATAACCATAGCAGCTATGAAGTCACGAAGCGTTACCTCGGTGTGGCGCAGGACGATCTGGACAGGGCGTATTTAGAGATGCGGCTGTTCTAGCTTGTTCTGTGATGCCAAAAAAGTTAAAAGTATTGATAAAATCAAATATATATGCTACAATAGTTAGTATAAACTAACTTTTTTATATAGTATCTTAAAAATCTACCATTCATATCTGCTCCCCGGATTATTGTGCAATTC
>VSOD01000453.1 GCA_009774655.1 Lachnospiraceae bacterium | reverse complement strand
CACATCAGAACATTGAAAGCGGTGTTACAGCTCCGCTTTATTTGTCGTTCCATCAAACCGACTGTGAATAGTAACAAAAATAATGCGCCCGTTGTTAATCATAATGAGCATATCTGCAATTTTATCAAGATCAGAGGTAATATGTGTTGAAAAGAATACCCCTTTGCCGCCGTTCTCCATGTATTCGGTCAATACTTTCAAAAGCTGGCTTCTGATTAAGGGGTCAAGCCCACTTGTCGGCTCGTCCATAATCAATAGTTCTGCATTATGGAAAAGAGCCAAAGCAAGGGTATATTTCATTTTCATTCCCTTAGAAAGAGTATTGATTCTTTTCTTCGGGTCAAGAGAAAACATATCCATATACCGCTTAAAATCCTGTTCAGACCATAGTTCCCGACAAACTTTAGTACAATATAATGAATATCTCAAAATCGAGTAAGGACAAAACAAAGTTTCATTTTCATACTTTTTCTCATGTCGCCACCGGCATTTTTCACTTTGATACCTTAAAATGAACACCCCTCAACGTCCGTATTTCAGCTAAAATGAATCCCCTGAAAGCAGAAAAGCCGCAGGCCCATATATCGGAACCTGCGGTTTTTCTACTATGCCACTTTCCATTCTTTTTTCTTTATCTCAACTGTATTCCCGTCCCGGAAAGTGAATACCATTCCCATATCCTCATACACCGTTACAAAATCCACCGTTGTATACCAGAGCTCCTCGTCAAATTCCGTTACCAGCCCGGCGCTGCTTTCCAGTCTTTCGAGGAACATGGCGATCTTGGTGCGCTTTCGCAATCCGCCCCATGGATAGCAGGTAACGATATAATCTTTCCCTGTATTTTCATCCGTCTGAATGCTGGTACTCATGGGATAAAATACAAATGACTCATTGCTTTTCTTATCATATATGCACCAATTACCTTCTATTTTATCCGAAACATCTATCACATATCTTTCGTTTTCTACTTTTTGAACCTCACCATTTGACTGCACCAAAAGATTGACACTTCTATCATTGGTATTGAAACCCTGCAGATAATGTTCTCCAATCTCGCTCCTGAATTTACCATTCATCCTCATACTATTATACGCATCATTTACAGAGAACCTATTGTTCTGACACTTCTGAGGCTCGGAAGCGGTTGGCCTTCCGGCCCAGTCAAATAAAGCTGTTCCATTCTCCCGATTATTACTTTTATTTACGCTTTTATAAAGATAAGAATTTGCAATCCCTATTCCGCTGATACTCATTTCATTCCTCCTAACCTGCTTTTCTTTCATGCGGATTTACGGCTATATCTTTTCTATCTATATTGACAAATCTGTCTAAACTCTCCAATTCCCTAATCCGCCAAAATTCCGGGAGCACCAATCCCGCCGTACTCTGCGGCTTATTGCTGACACACGCCCTATGATATCTCGTGTAAATAGCGTATTTCATAAGTTAAGATGTCAAAATATTGGCTTCATACCGTGCAATGAATCTGTCCGCGTTTCGCTCCTTTGACAAAATGCTTTTTTCCAGTAATTCTTCCTTCATTTCTTTTTCTTCCAGCTGATCTTTCAGATACTCCTTCTCCGCCAACCGTTCCTCAAACTGCTCTCTTAAAAGTTTTCTTTTTTCGTAATGCTCCTGCGGTGAAGGCGCTTTCCTTTGACCTTTTTTCTCCGATATTTTATCCTGAATGCTATTGCCTGATGATGATTTACTGTTTGTCACATACGTTTTAGAACTGCCACAGCAATTCCCGTTTTCGTCAAAAAATAATTCATCATTCACAACTCTTGCTCCTTGGGCACTCCAAAATGCTGTCTCCATCTGTTTACTTACTGGTATATGTGCCAGATTTTTTTCCAACAGTTCGGCTTTCTCAGGATCTTTGATACATTTCTCCAAATATGCTGGAGATATCGTTACTTTATAATCAGAAGCTGTCAAACAAGGGTACTTATCCTTCAAGTAAGCCTCATACACTGATACGCTGGCGTATTTGTCCTCTGTCTTTTTCTCCACCTTTTTATTGTCTGCCCTCTCTGCCACGTTGCTGTTCCCAATCTGGTAATTGTTTAATCCCACCTGCATCATGCTTTCTCCTCTCTCTTAGCAAAAAACAATCTCCTAAAACCTATTAAATGTCGCGCCTTGCAAATTTAACGTCAGTTGACGTAAACGTATCATTCGCCGAAATATGGATGTGTCCGCTACTGTCCACGGTATATTCATTCCCATAAATAGAAAATGTGTCCCCTTCTTTATAACCTACTTCTATCCAATTCATGTTATTCCACCGTGTAATGTTCTTATCCACATCTATCACACCGCCAAATTCCTGCAAGATATAGGTATGCTTTCCGGCGCCTGCATCTATGGAAAAGAAACCCGGTGTAAATCCAACGCTTGCACAAGTTTTCAGCACATCTTCATTTTTATATCCCCACAAATCCACCCCCTGCGCCAGATTCGACAAAATATTACCCGCCTTCCGCATCTCCCAACTATCGTTTGTTTCTGTCTGGTTCGTATCATCTCCCAGCATAAGAAGGGATTCCGATGATGCCCATCCGATATGTCCGTTAGAAACAGCCCACGAATATCGGCGACCGCTGGGCGCTGTCCATGCGTAATAGCTCTTATCATCCAAAACCAATGTATTATTGACAGCGTGGATTCTTGGCAAAGAACCTGAGTTCATTTTAGGTACGGCATAATTGGGTATGATCTGCCTGCTCCCGTTACATTCAAAACGCACAACACCATAATCCTTAAACGCAGGATTATACCCGCAGGAAACTTTCTCACCAAAATTGATTGCATCCAAAATCGCCTTTCCGTCATTATAATGCTCGAAGTAATAAGATAATTCTTCTCTCGATACATTTGCACTTTTGTCAACCAAAGCCACGATGCTTTCCCTTGAAAACTTCCTCGCTTCACTGGAAATACTTAGGCTATCCCTTCTTTTGCTGCTGCCTGTTCTCGACAAAAGTTGGAGCGCCGCCCGCTGTCTTGCCAGTTTGTTTGTTTTGTTAGAATGTAACAATGACTGGCGAAGTCCGGCTGCGCCTGTAAAAGCTGTGTTTATCATCTTATCCTTACCCCCTTTTCTTTTAGAAAATGTTTACGTCACAGAGCATTTCATATCTGTATGTTCAATGATGCCCGTGCATGAGAACTGTCTGGTTTTTTCAGATTAACTTCCACAAGCTCCCTTGTGATACCCTCCAAGACACCCGAAGGTATGGCTTTGCCATATGTCCATGCCGGATCAACTTCCTTGATCGCAGATACAAACGCCTGCGAATACGCCTTACGGTACTCGCCCAATGTCCAGCCTGCCGACAACCGATCATCCTTGTCCATTTTTTTATACATATCCATATAAATTTCCGTTTTTCCTGCTCCGTCCGCCATTCCATTTTTTTCAATATAATTATTTTTTACATATTCAAACATTTTCTCTTTACTGCTTTCAGGAATATCAATCATCCTCTTATAACTA
>VSOD01000452.1 GCA_009774655.1 Lachnospiraceae bacterium | reverse complement strand
GCCCCGCACCGATTTCTTCTATCAGCTGTACGGACTCAGCACCCCGGTTAACTCCGCCCATCATCAGGCCCTCGACCGGCCGGGCAAAAATCTGCTGCCCGTCTGCCGCGCCGGCGATAACATCATCGAAGGCATCCAGCATGCCGCCCTGCCCGTCATCGCCGTGCAGTGGCATCCCGAACGACTCCCGGACGGCAGCGGCGACAGGCTTCTACAGTATTTCGCCGAGATGGACGCAGTGGCTGTCATAAGTTAGTTTATCGCAGGTTATACTAATCCTGCTTCCGAAAGGCATGCTGCAGCTGCCGGATCCCTTCCTCCATCTTCTCCCGCTCTGCCTCGTTCCTGCTCCTGAACCGCTCCTTTAAGTTGCAGGAGACCGTATCGAGCAGCGCCCGCAGGATCTGCAGGATGACCTTCTGTGTCTGCTGGTCCAGCTCCTTAAGCGCCATGCGGATCCCGTGCAGGCTTTTCATCCAGTTGGCCGTAAAGTCGATCAGGTTATCCGTCTCGGAAGCAAGCAGCACCTGATACAGTGTATCCACAAAGGTGTGCATCTCTTCCTGCGAAAGCGACAGAATCCACTGGTTCAGCGCCTTGTCCATGAATTTGCGCCCCGAACGGATGTCGTCAGCGATCAGAAAACCGTCGTCCCTGACCAGCCATGTGTACGGGTTGTGCTGGGCCAGCCCAATGGTTCTGCTCTCCACCACCTCATACTCCCCTTCCGAATAGAGCAGCATCCCCACCAGAGAGGACCGGGGTACGGTCTTGCGGATCCTCTCCGCGATCTCGTCATAGGCTCCCTGCGCTTTTACCTCCGGCCGGAAGCCGGGACCGTCATGGTCATGAATCGTCACAATGCGGCCGCGTACCGCCTCCCGACAGTTCATGGACGCATAGACCGCCAGATTACCGCCCTTGGAATGCCCGCCCACATGGAACGCACCCCGGAAGGTTTCTGCCGCACGGTTCAGGTACTCCACGCTCATACGCTGTCCCGGCACCGGCTCGGAAAAGGCCAGATTTAAGTCTTCCTTCCAGCCCACAATCGTTTCGTCCGTTCCCCGGAAGGCCACATAGACCATGTCGTCCGGCAGCACGATTGTCACCGCCGCAAACTGCATCTCCGTATCCAGATCGATTCGGTTTACATAATTCATGATCTTTGTATTATGGAACCGCCTGCTGTCATACATCCCGAGAAAAAGCGCCGTATTGTCCCGGCGGTACCGCTCGTCCCCATACAGGGAATCATACTGTTCATGACGCCGTATCTGCTCCAGACTGACTACCCTGCTTTCAGCCCCCTGCGCCGCTTCTTCCGGCAGCATCCCGTCAAATTTCAGATAGGAAAACTGACTTAAAATCAGGCTGTCCACCTCGCAAAAGGGCTTCTCCGCCAGCGTATAATCTCCGTACTCTTTCAGATAATCCAACAAAGTTCCCATATTCCTGCACCTCACTCACAGCTTTGCTTCCAGATGCTCTATGTTCTTGATCAGCACCGAGATCGTCCCGTCCGGATTGGTAATAAACTCTACGCTCTGGGGATTCTTATACTGCTCCATGGGAATCTTGATCTCAATCCCGGTATCCGTATACAGATGCTGACTCTGGTATTTGCGCACCGTATTATCGCTGCGCGGCTGTATCTCTTCTTTTACCATATCGTACTTTTCCATCTTGTCCTGAAAAGCCACTTTTAATTCCGGTTCCTGTTCAAAGATTTTCTCCGCCAACTCCTCCACCACGAAACCGCCCTTTTCCTCGATCTCCTCTTGGATAATACTCTTGGCCCGCATCTGCTTCTCAAACCGTTCCGTCTCGTCGAAGCCTTCCTTCTGCACGCTCTCCACCGCCCGGCTCACGATGGCCAGCTTGGATTTATGCGACATATGGGCGCTGCATTTCAGAAAAAGAAAGGAAAAGTAGTTCGTTTTCTCCCCGTTCACCTCATATTTTCTCTCGATCACCTGCAGCGCCAGATCGTTTAAGCGTATGACCGCCGCCTCCGTCAGGCGCTGGCTCTCCGAAGGCAGTATGGATTTATGCCTTATGATCTCGTTGCTGTTGCCCTCCCCGTCCCCGGCGGCCATCGTCCTGTGCGTGTAAAATGCCTTGTAATTCATCTTCAAAAGCGCCAGATACTCCTCCTCGCCCTCCCGGAAACGGACCACCATCAGATCCGCCGGCGGAATATCAATATTGCCGCTCATGATATCATACAAAAGCCCTGCGATCTCCTTACTCACCGCCACGAAATCCTCATCCGAATAGGAATTGAGCATCCGATAGATCTCCGATTCCTCCTTGTAGAAACGGCACTCCTTGGCATCATCCCCGGAACTGATCTTCACGATATGCTCCTTCAAAAATTCCGCGATCTCGGAGCCGTACTCCAGCTCTGTGTCCGACAGCACCGGCATCCCGATGGTCGGATCCATGATATGTACGATCACATTCCTGATCCTGATATCCTCTTTGTTCATAGACAGGTTGTATTCCTTTCTCTGGTCGTATTAATATTTATCCGCATAATCGGTTCCCGTCTCGCTGCGCATAGGCGCCGCATACCGCTCCGGATCCCGTTCCATCTTCAACATGGTATCAAAAGCCATCAACAGCATCCGGTCGCCGTTGTGCCCGCCAGCATAAGCCGCACCGCTGTGGCTTTGATCCAGATTGGCCTTAAAATGGTCGATCTGCCACACCATGATATCCACAACACTGTAGCCCGCCACCTTATAGGCGCAGCAAAAGGTCTGCCGCTCCAGATAATACACAAATTCCGCATAGATCCCTTCCGACTGCCTGAGCGCCTGCCAGAACGCCTGTAAAAAAGCCTCTCCTTCTCCCGCGCATTCGCACAAAGCCTGCGCCCACCGGTATGCCCGCTCTTCCATGTATCTTCCCCTTCCTTTCTTCACCCTGCACACTGTGGAAAGATGTGCATAGAATAAGTGTACCACATTTCAGTTCTTTTTACCGCCCCTTTTCGATATAATGTAGGGAAAAGGCTTTCTACGCCGCATCGTAAGGGATACCTACCGCCTATGGCACTGCTTGAACGACTCAACGACCTGATCTGGGGCATTCCCCTTCTCACACTGCTGATGGGAACCCACATTTATTTCACGCTGAAACTGCATTTTCCGCAGCGCAATCTTCTCTATGCTCTGAAGCTCTCTCTTGGCAAAGCAGACAACACCGGCCAGAATCTGTCGCCCTTCTCCGCCCTCGCCACCACCCTGGCTGCCACCCTGGGCACCGGCAACATCATCGGCGTCTCCACCGCCGTGGCCCTGGGCGGCCCGGGCGCCATCTTCTGGTGCTGGATCACCGGTATTCTGGGCATGGCCACCGCCTACAGCGAATGCTATTTAAGCGTCCTCTTCCGCGGCCGCAATGCCGCCGGCGATTACGTAGGCGGCCCCATGTATGTGTTGAAGAATGGTTTACATAACAAATATTCAACCCCTACATGGGGCCTGTCTCTTATTCACATATGACGCTGCCGACGACTCCGTAA
>VSOD01000451.1 GCA_009774655.1 Lachnospiraceae bacterium | reverse complement strand
ACCGTTCAGAGCCTTATGTCCAGTTTCTTCATGATCACCTTGCCGTCCGGCTCCTGCTCCTGCTCCCGTTTATCTCGTCTGGATTTCCCGCCGTCACCGCGGTATTCATTGCTTCCTTTATCTTTGGCGTCAAATTTGCGCTCATGATACTCCGGCTGCTTTCCCTCATTGACACGTTTGACCTGCTTCTCGATTTGTTTGGTCATCTGCTGGCCGAAATTGGCCTGCTGCACCATGCTCTTCGTATCATCGTTATGCTTGATTGCTGTAAAATCCTGGGCTCTCGTGATCTGCCCCTGCATTTCTACAAATCCTATTGCCACTTTGCACCACCCTCTGTCATAGCCTGACCGCTTCTGCCTGCAACTGTCTCTATCTTCTTCTCTTATCCCCGGTCTGTGTCAATATACCGATATAATTCCCCATCTTCGTGCGCATCTTTTGCAGTGCACGCGTATGAAGCTGGGAAATCCTGGATTCCGACACGCCAAGGATATTACTGATCTCCTTTAATGTCAGATCTTCATAATAATAAAATACAATAACCTTGCGTTCTTTCTCCGTCAGAAGCTCAAGCGACTCTGTCAGCATTTTCTTCAACTCGTCCCTCTCCAGCACTTCTTCCGGACTGTCGAACTGTGAACTCCTGCTCTGTGAAGCCTCATTGGGCACTTCGCTGCCCTGCTCAAGAAATTCGTTTAAGGAAACTACGTTTGTAATTTTCATCTGGGACTGCCAGTCGAGATACTCTTCCTCTGTGATCCCCAGACCGCTCGAAACTTCTTCATCCGTAGCGCTCCTGCCGTATCTGGCCTCAATATCCCTGATCACCGCGTCAATCTTTTTCTGTTTCTGCCTGATGGTACGCGGAATCCAGTCCATCTTGCGGATCTGGTCAAGAATAGCTCCACGGATCCTGAGACTTGCATAGGTCTCGAATTTAACATCCTTGAGAAAATCAAATTTATCAATAGCATCAATGAGACCGAATATCCCATAGCTGACCAGATCTTCATACTCGACATTGTAACCGAGATACATACTCAAACGGCCTGCCACAACCTTTACAAGCGGGGCATACTCCAATATGATCTTTTCCCTGATTTCGGGAGACTTTGCCTTTGCATACTCCTCCCAGAGTTTCTTTCTGCCTGCCTCGTCCATTTACGCTCTATTCATCCTTTACGATCGATTCTGAATTGAGTTCCTTCTCGATGACTTCGCCCTCTTCCATGTCGGCTTCTTCTATCTGATGTTCAAATATATCCAGCATACCTTTGAGAATACATCCTGCTATATAAAACCCTACCAGAACACACAGCAGGATGATCAGCATGGAGCTGGTATCATAATGCTGCACACGCAGCGTAATGCTGACGACAGCACCTGCGGTCAGCATGATAAGAGGGGGGATCAGTTTACGCTTTCTGGCTCTGAACGCGCGCACTTCCGCCTCCCGCTTCTCTCTTGCCTTCTTCTCTTCGGGGCTCTCCACCCCGGGCTGGTTCTCGATCTCATTTTCTAATTCTTCAACGGTATTTACTGCTTCGTTATCCAATTTCCAACCCTTCCACAGCCGCCCGGCCGCTTATATAGTACTCTCCGGCTTGCCGACCGCGCGGATCACAAAATCCCCGGTCTCCGGATAAAAAATAACGGTTCTACCATAGTTCTTTCCTGTGTCCTGTGCGATCACGGGAATCCGAAGCTGCGCCAGCTTCCTTTTGGTCGCCTCCACATTCCGCTCTCCCACGCGAACCATATCGTTCTTGCTCTGAAAAGCAAACATCTGCGCACCACCCGCGATCTTGGCTACCAGCCGCGATCTGTTGGCGCCCCTTGCCACTACCTGCTTTACCAATTCTTCAATTCCGGTATCCGCAAATTTGGGAATATTCGTATTATTGCGAATAATAGTGCTGTCCGGGAGCATGACATGCGCCAACCCGCCGATCTTTGTAACCGGATCACGGAGTGCGATTCCGACACAGGATCCCAGTCCTAACGTGGTAATGCTGTCAGGACTGACACATACATTCAAATCAGCCATACCGACTTTTATCACATTGCCCATAATATGACATCTCCTGTTTCCATTTGCCAGTTTACATATTTCATTATCATGCCTCAGATGCCTAATGCACTAGCCCTAACGCCGATAAAATCTTACCATAGGAGTCCAGATTCGGGACAAGGATAAAATATCCGTCCAGAACCATCTCATCAAAAAACTGTGTCTGTATCAGCAGCATCTTATCGCCCAGAGTACCAAACTCAATCGCAGGCACACTTAAAATTGCTCCTGCCATATCCACTGTCAGATCAGGAACCGACGGCTGTATCCGCAGTCCTGTCAGGCTGGAAAGCGAATTCAGGTATGCGGCCGTGATGATATTGCCGACCTCCTTAAGCGCCGAAAATTCCATTTCGGAAAACTCTTCCCCTTCCATTGACATTCCCATCAATTTATCCACAAGATGCCTGGCCGCCTGTTTCTCCAGAAGAAACATGATGCTGCCGGCGATGTCGCCTTCAATGCCCAGATAGATCCCGGCCATGATGATCTCTTCACCGCCCATGATCTTACCCAGCTCTTTAAACTCCATCAGTCTGACCTGCGGAACCGACATATCCACCTTACACTGCATCATCTGCGACAATGCCGTAGTTGCATTGCCGGCCCCGATATTCCCCAGTTCCTTAAGAACGTCAAAATATTCATCAGACATTTCTTCTAATGTAATCCCGCCCACGCTATATCCTCCTAAATATTCTCAAGCACGACCGAATTCAGATCCAGCAGGGAAATCAGCCCGCCTGCACACTTGCCGACTCCACACAGGAATCCGTCCTTCTCCTCCTTGGAATCATACGCTATCTTCTCGATCTGGTCGCTTTCCAGCGTAACGACTTCTTTCACTTCATCCACAATGATACCAATCTGGCCATTCATATCCAGCTTCAGGATGATGATACGGCTGGACTTCGTCTCCTCGTCCGGCTCCAGTCCCATCTTGATGCGGATACTCATTACCGGAATAACCTCGCCGCGCAGATTGATCACACCCTTTAAATAGGAGTCAACCTTCGGCACCCTCGTAATGTGCTGCATCCTGACTATATTCTCAATATATTTGATATCAATTCCGTACTGCTCATCTCCCAGCTTGATCACGATAAACTGTGTGGAGCCGCCGGATACTTTTAATTCTTCCATGTCATCGTTCCTCCCTTAGCTTAAATCAGTGTATTGGCATCCAGGATCAGAGCTACTTCGCCGTCGCCCAATACGGTTGCGCCGCTGATAACCTTACATTTGCTCACATACTTGCCCAGCGGTTTGATTACGATCTCCTGCTGTCCGATCAGTTCGTCTACCACCAGGCCGGCCAGCTTATCACCCTTCTTGACGATGACTACGACCATATTCTCATCCGGTTCCCTCTTGCTCTCGATGTCCAGAATCTCATTGAGACGGATCAGCGGAATAACGAGGTCACGCAGCTGGATCACTTCCTTCGCCTGTACCAGCTTCAC
>VSOD01000450.1 GCA_009774655.1 Lachnospiraceae bacterium | reverse complement strand
AGATTAAAGATGTACTAATTGAGGAGCAAAGAATGATTACTCTACAGAGAAAATAAATGATAATATACGGAAAAGTCAGGAGAAAATCCTGGCTTTTTTATTTTATAAATAATATAAAAAAGTGGTAAATTTATTCGATTGATAAACAATATGTGGTATTGGGTGCATTTGAAAAAATTAGTTCAAATAATTTTATAGTATTTTAGAAACTTTATACCAAATCAGTAGGATTATGCACAAAATCGAAATATAGTCCATTAGAAGAATCTATACTAATGCAGATAGAATTTCAAACGACACAATTCTATTGAAATCAGAAATGAACCATGAATTATAACTCATCTGAACAAAAACTATTCAAATGAAGAAAACTTTATAGAAAACTAAAAGACTCTTGAAACACTGATAAAATAAGGTTTTCTAAATGTTTAAAATAAATAAGAAGATAGATATCATCCGTTATTATGATTCAATAAATAAAATACATATATTTATTTTCTTATTTCAGTTTTAATTGCTATCACTTTATGTATAATTCAATGTTTTATAACACATTTCAAATATACAGTCCAGAAGAAGGGAGGATGAATCAAATGGATAAGATGAAATGGAAAAAGATAATCATAAAAGATAAGTTCCAGACGGAAAATGGAACAGTACATAACATCCAGAGAATCTATATAGCGCTCTGCAACACAGAAACAGGGGAATACCTGATCTCCCCATTCTCTGATTTTTTAAATGAATTTGCGGGCAGGAAGCCAGTCACCGTTTCCCTCGCGGCAGATATTGTAACAAGATTTTTGAATTATGCCATTTTTCACAAGAACAGGACCATAGATACCCTGACGATCCATGATGGGATAGATTATCTGAACTCTATCGCGGAAACGGCACAAAGGAAAACACAGAGCGAGTATGCCCACTACTTAACGAGATTCTATGCTTTTCTCGATAAAAAGGAAGCACTGAAAGCTGTTCCAAAAGAAGAATTAGAATATTCCACCGATCAAGAGGGACACAGGGTATTGGAGAACCCATTTACAGGCAGATTCATAGAAGGGGAGAGAAAGGATGCGGAACTGATCCATAACATTGAACCAGAATACCTCTATACCTTTATCAAGACAGCAATGGATGAAGTGCCTGACATTGCATTCGGGGTATTCTTACAGTGCTTCGGGGGACTTAGGAAATCAGAAGTCATTTCCCTTGAATATAAGAATATCTCCATAACGACTGTGGGAGATAAGAGATCCATACAGCTTACCTTAAAAGATAAGGATTTAAGGGAAGATGTCTCCACTGCATTTCTCGCACACTGTAAAAGGAACAGGATACAGACAGTACTGCCAGCTTATGACGGCCTGCTGTGGGAACTGTTTGATAAGCATAAGGGGAGATATAAGAAAGAAGGGTGTTCCGCTGTGTTTGTGGATGCAGACGGAAGGGCAATGACAGATGCAGTCTACTATAAGAGATTTTCCATCCTGAAAGAGAAATTCATAGAAAGACTCAGAAATTCTGATGATTTTGATGCAAAAAGCTATGCGGTATATCTGAGCACCTATAAATGGTCCACCCACTTATGCAGGGGAATATTCAGCAACCTCATCGCGCAGGGGACAGATAATATCATGGAGATCGCGGCGTGGAGAGGTGATAAGAACTTATCATCGGCGCTCAGCTATCTTACGGACAGAAAGCAGATGGATGAGAATGCCCTCTGTATATTGAATGAACTGTATAAAAAGGAGATTGGTTGATATGCAGAAGCTGACATTAGCTGAAATCAGGCGCAGATACAAAGAAAAGTATAAAAAGAGACTGAGTGCAACAGACGCTGTGTTAGAAAGGAAGCTGGAAGAATACAGGGTCTATCAGGGCGGACAGGATTGTTTCAGTGAAAGGCAGGATGCACAGGAAGAATGTGAAAGAATTGTAGATTTTTTGATGCTGCAGTATAATGCCCTCCATGAAAAAAAGGTAAAAGAAAAATATGACTTTCTGGTACAGACGCTTCCCAAGGATTATCAGAAGAAATTTCCAGATACGATCAGACGGCACGCTGGATATACGAGGTATCTTATCAATAAAAGAAAAAATCTGAAAAGGAATATATCAAACCATTTTAAGGCATTAAGGACAATGCTTTCTTTAATGGATAAGGAGATAACGGAGTATTCCGATGAAGAACTGGCTAGACTGATCAGGGATAACAGTTTTACTACTGCTGCAAGACAGTATGCGGTCTGGTTTTTAACATATATCTATAACCAAAAGCCTGAGCAGCTTAAGTTTACTCTGGAGATGAGTATGCTCAGGAGGGAAACGGTAAGAGGGGAAGCTGACTTTTATACCCCCGAAGAATGGGCTTCCTTTGCTTCTGTGTTCTTTGATATTGACAGGAATATAGAGAAAGCCTTTGCAGACTGCTTTTATGCAAGGTCGTGGCTGTATGCCCTGCTCCATATGTCGCTCGCATGGAGGAAGTCGGATGTGCTGCATATCCCCGCATTGGAAAACCTGATTGATATTTCTGAATATACATTGGATTGGTTTGAAAATAACACTTTTTCCATAGCAGACGCACAGCAGGTCATAAACCATGTGAAACTGGCGGCGGAACAGTACCATACACAGAAGACAGGTGCAAAGAAACATTTCAATATCCCGCAGGCAGCACTTCTTCCAACGGCAATAGCCTTTATCATCTGTGAACAGTGGAGAAGAAAAAAGGGACAGGCTGTGCTGTTTGAAAAATTTTATGCAGATACAAAGAAAATGACGGAAATGTTTGGACTGGAAACAGGGTTCTTAAGCATGAAAGCGAACAGGACGCTTCTTTCCATGTTCAATGAAACGGCAGGCGGGATGGCGGAATTATCTGGAAAAGCAGGGACACTCACTTCCTATATGCGTTCGCATAGGACTTCCAAAATGGGAAATGCCAATATCACAAAGGTATATCTGCGCTCCACTTACAATGAGGATGAATCTGTAGCTATGGGGAAACAGAGCATAAACAGGGGATTTTTCGGATGGCTGTATGACAGGCTGCTTGATCTGGCTGATCATAAGCGGAGAACATTTAAAGAAAATACAGAGCTGATCGTCCAGATGAAAGAAGCGCTTCCTGCAAGGAACGTGGAAAGCATTTCAGGGGCATTGTATGGCACCATAAAAGAAAGGGAAATGCTGCTTAACGAGATCTATTCGTGGCAGGAGGATGAGATAAAGGAGAAAACGGAACTCCTTTTTTCTGGAAAACTGATGAGCAGGACTGAGGATGTATCCTGCCTGATGAACGGCAGGTGCCCCTATCCAACAGAGGATAAATGTATGCTGTGCAAATATTCCATCCCGACAACCTTTTCGCTGGCAATGGCAGGGGATGAACTGAAAAGACTTTTGACAGAGTTTGGGAGAACAAATGCGGAAGATGTGATTGACAGAATCAATCTTACCTATCAGATCGGAAAGCTGGTCATGATCTTAAAAGAAGCCATAGACAGATTTGGGTATGAATACATAGAGACTT
>VSOD01000045.1 GCA_009774655.1 Lachnospiraceae bacterium | reverse complement strand
ACATTTGGTTATAGTAGAAGGTGGGCAGAATATACCTTTTGAGATCAGAAGAGCGTTTTATATCTATGGTTCTGATCGGGAAGTGGTGAGAGGACAGCACGCTAATAGAAAAACAGAGTTTATTTTGATCAATGTAGCCGGAACGAGTAAGGTGAAGGTGAAAGACGGGGAAGGAAATGAAGCTATTTTCTGCCTAAACAGGCCGCATACCGGTATCTATCTTCCGACTATGGTTTGGAAAGACATGTATGATTTTAGCGAAAATTCGGTGTTACTAGTTTTAGCGAGTGAACATTATGATCCGGATGAATATATTCGCGATTATGATACATTTGTACAGGAAATCAAATTAGAGATGTAAAAAGGGGAGATCAGTGAAGAAAAAGTATATTATCAGTGGTATTATTGGAATAATGTTGACTTTGCTTTGCGCATTTGTAGCATCTTATAAGATTACTTATGTGGAAAACCCAGATTTTTCCATAAATAAGGAGGACTTCATTGAAGTAAATACTCCAGGTACAGAAATTCAGGAATCATTGAAAATGCCATTTAAATTAGTGAAGGCATGTACAGTTCACGTTAGCAATTATGGCAAGGACAGTAATTCACGTTGGGAATTTCTTATGCAGGATGCGAAGGGCAGGACTGTTGTTAAGAAACGATTTAATTTTATGGGGGCGTTGAATGGGGATTTTTATAAAATAGATTTTGCCAGAACTGTTCGAGTTAAGAAAGATGATATTTATACGATAAAATTTAAGCCTTTAAAAATAAATGATGTTAATAAATTGGTATTTTCTATAGATGGAGTTGGGAGCAGATACGCAGAAGGAGCAGTTCTATCTGTAGACGGAGAGGAGAAAGAGGGTACGCTGTGTCTGACCTTACAGGGAGGGGATGTAGATTATTTCTGGGTGAGGATTACTATTTTTATAGGTATCGTGATTATACTTTGCGTTTGGCGAGGGATGAAGCTTGCAGATATGAATAAAGACTGGAGCGAGGATACTTTGTTGAGGGCAATGCTGGTAGGAGCGGTAGTGTTTCTATTATATCTTCCATATGCGGACACAAGGGCAGGCTTGACACTTATGGATGAGAACGATAACATAAGTGCAGGTATGTTGATTGCCTCTGGCAGAGTGATCTACCGTGATTATGTTTCTCAGCATATGCCGTTTGCTTATTATTTATGTGCTGTTTATTCTTTGCTTGGCGCTTCTTCGGTAGAACAGATGAGAATATTATTTTATTTAACGCTGGGGATTGCCTGGGCTGGAATGTATGTGCGGTATCATAAGGAGTATGGGAATCGGATAATGTTTTGGATTCCAGTGCTGGTAAGTCTGTTTTCTAAGGCACTGATTGGCCTGACGGCATCAATGGTGATGTCTGATGTCATTCAGGAAATAAGCATGGTTCTTTTGTTATTAGAATTTATGCAGTATAGAAGAAATCGTGAACTCGGGTGGGACAGAGCGATAGTTGTTTCGCTGGGAGTATGGATGGCATTTGGCAGTGCTTTCATCAGTGCCTATAGTATCTTTATTTTGAGTATTGGATTTTTGATATTAGAAATAGGTAGATGGTGGAATAATGGGTGGAAATTTAAGGAAGCGGTGAGAAGATATTTACCGCTGATGATTTGTGGAATAATACCTCCGACAGTAGGAGTGGTGTATCTTACAGCTAATGGTGCACTGTATCAATGCTATAAACAGGCATATTTACTTAATCGAGAAGTGTATTCAAATTATCAGGATATTGGGGGAAATTTATTCGCACCTTTTTTCACGGGTATATATTCCATGTTTGATGAGTTTGGTAAAAGCTTATTGGATATCTGCAATGCTAACTCACAGGCGTATAGTATTTTCCTTTTACTATTAATAGGCAGTTATGTTTCAATAGCTTTTACAAAAGTTGGTAAAGAAAAAGGCTCTTTTGTTTATTGGGTATTCCTTACATTCTTTATATGTGCCGGTGCCAGTCGGGGAGTGGGAAATACACATGGATTAGCATTTTGGGGGCTTTTGATTACGATAGTGATTATAGAAGGAAATGAAATATGGAAAACGAACTGGCATCCCGGGTTAGTGGTTATGTGCGCAGTTATATTTGGCTTGCTGCTAAGACCATATTGGGAGGCAGTTATTGATAATATGACAAAAGAGCAATATGTGGTTAATTCGGAAGAAAGGCGTATTATTGAGGAGACAGAAGTGGGGGATCAGATTTTTATAGATACGTATAGCTATTCACCGGTATATTTTATTGCCAAGGGGAGATACCCTGCAAATCGAGCAGGCTGGGTTCTTCCGTGGTTTATGGACTGGTATGAAGAATGGGCAGTGCAGGATCTGATGGAGAAACAACCAGAAGTAGTGATTTGGAAGCCTGATTTGGAAATCTGGGGATGGAATGATTTTTGTCATGAATTAAAGGACTATGTTTGCGCGAATTATATGAGAGCAAATGAAAATGCTTTCATTTGGGAGCGCATTGAGTAAGCATTAAAGCAGGAGCGAAGTGTCGGGTATATACAAACAGAGAGAAGAAGGAGTCGGGCACAGGGATGAGAGAACTGGATTTTTTATTTGTGTATGAGCATAAAGTGAGGGAATTGGAGAACTTGTGCCTGATCAAGTATGAACTTGATAAAAGGGGATATAGAACGGAAATACGCTATATAGAGGCAGCGGAGAATGAATTGGCTGTGAAGCCTTTCATTCATACAAAGGTACTACTGGTTATGGCTTGCTATGATAATACAGCCTTGGCATGGCAGATCAAAAACTATGTTAAATTCGATAAAATAATTGACATGCAGTGGGAGAACATTGTTTATCCTAAGGATGAGAAGCGGGAAGGTGCATTCAAGAATTACAAAGAGATTGGGAAGGCAGTTCCTCATGTTTCATGGGGAGAGCAGAATGCAAAGAGACTTCTTGAGGCGGCGCATCTGGATAAGAAGATGGTAAAGTTGACCGGGCATGTGGGCATGGATTTTCTTCGAGAGCCTTTGTGCAGGTATTATCTTGGAAGAGAAGAGTTGTTTCTGAAGTATGATATTCCAAAGGCAGATAAGGTCATCTTCTTCGCATCGCCATACTACGGAGATATGTTGCCGCAGGAGTATATTGAAGAGATGTGTATGCGATTTGGGGATAATTGGACAGACTATTACAGGTTTATGTGTGACTCGCAGAAAATCATATTAAGTTGGCTGGAGAAAATTTGTATAGAATATCCAAATATCCAAGTCATATTTAGACCACATCCGGGACATCCAAGCATTATGGCGGAGAAATTGGCCAATAGATGTGAGAATTTTCGTCTGATCAGTGGGGAATCAGTGAAACAGTGGATTGTTGTTTGTGATAAAGTGTATACTGGCAACAGTTCGGTGGTAGTAGAGGCGTTTTTTGCAAAGAAGATGTGTCAGCTGCTATTTCCGTTGCCTGTAACAGAAGGATTTGAACTGAAGCTGATTTCGGATTCCAGAAAATTGACAAGTTATGAGGAATTTTGCGCTTCCATTATGGCGCGGGAAGAAGAATTTCCGACTCCTCAACGCAGTATAGAAGAGATCTATCTGGTGGATTGGGATACGCCCAGCTACATCAAATTTGCTGATATGGCAGAAGAAGTTTTAAAAGATGATGCATACCGGCTGACGAAGGAACAGCTTAATGGAATTCATAATTATTCCGGTTTGGTAAAAATTATGAAAGCAATTTGCAGAATTGATGCGTTATATCAAATTTATTTGAGTATGCTGGACAATAAAAGTTTGAAATGGTCGTTTCTGGAGAACCAACGGCAGCTGCGACAGAAGGCATATAATAATGAGAGTGCTCACAAACATGAATTGACAAGTGATCAGGAAATCCAGGAGATCATACGGAGAATTAAAAATGCAGAAATACACGAATCTAATCTCTGAGAAAAAACTTGCTTTAGTTTCCATTTTTTTATTATGTGTTTCTGTTATTCCGCTTTTGATATTAGGAAGATATAATGTTATGTCTGCAGATGATTACAGCTATGGAATAGGGGTGCATGATACCTGGGTTGAAACCGGGTCTTTGTTACAGGCGGTGCAATCTGCCATAGCGCACACAAAGGAATTTTACTATAGTTGGCAGGGGACTTATACATCATGTTTCCTGATGTCAATGTGTCCGATGCATTTTGGAATAAAGAATGTATTTGTGGTGCCTGTTATAATGATCGGAATGTTTTCTTCATCTACCTACCTGTTAATAAGACAAATTTTTGTAAGATGGTTTGGCGGAAATAAGATTTCGTATATTTATATTGGCTGTTTATTGCTTTTTTTGTATTGGCAGGTATTGGATGGGCCCGCTGATGGGATTTATTGGTATAATGGCGCGACACATTACATTCTTATGCAGTCATTCCTGTTTTTCATGATAACGGCGGTTTCTGACATTATTTGGACTGAATACAGGTGGAAAAGTATTACCTGGTGTATTATTGCATCAGTGGATGGATTACTTGTAGGTGGAGGAAATTTGGTAACAGGCCTGCAGGCGCAGATTCTTCTATTCTTACTGCTGATGTATTCTTTTCTGAAAATAAGAAAAACAGCGGTGTATGTGTTAATACCACTGGTGTGTTTTATGGTTGGTTTTTTGGTCAATATAGCAGCACCGGGAAATGTTGCAAGAAGTGGTGTGTCTTCAGAAGGATATTCCGCTTTTGTCTCGATTATAGCGTCATTTTATTATGCGGCTGTTTATGTAGGAAGGTGGACTTCAATCATGGTCGTTTTGGTATGGGCCGCTGCTGTACCGGTCATGTGGAAAATCGGTCGGGAAGCACGAAGGAAGTTTCCGTATCCTGTATTAGTGACATTAGGGAGTTTCTGCCTGATTGCTGCAATGTTTACACCGTCTCTTTACGCGATTGGACAAGTGGGACAGGAAAGGATCAATAATATTATTCAGATGGTTTATTATCTGGTGCTTTTTTCAGTTACGACGTATTGGTTTGGGTGGTTGACGCACAAGAAAAAGATGACGATTTTGGAGAATTTGTTTGAGAAATACAGTAATGTTTTGGGCACTGGGATGTATAGTGGCATTCATAGCAGTGTGGATATTTACCGCGGATAAGAACACATATGCGGGTATTTCGGCTCTTCGTTCTCTTGTTAAGGGAGAGGCGGCAGTTTTTTATGAGGAAGAAATGGAACGATATGAAATGTACACAGATGAAGAGATAAAAGACGTTGTTGTGGCGACACATTCCGCACGCCCGTATGTATTTGATTCACGGGATGTATCTTGGGATGTTGACCATTGGATTAATGTGACAATGGCACATTACTATCATAAAAACAGTATTATGAGATTGATAGATGTGGATTCGTAGTTTGTGAGGTAATTGACATGAAGCTGATAGATGTGCTTAAGCGGTCAGAAAAGCTGGTATATTGGAATCGCTGCAGAATACATCGTAATAATCCTGAATTTAGGCATATGGTTCTGGATGGATATGGAAATCCTGATTTTCTGGAAATGCACACTTTTGGAAGCGAGTATGAGGGCAAAACAATCTACCTGGTCGAGGAAAGAGGGGCGGGGGTAGGTTTTTTTGCAGAGTTTGGCGTTACGCTGATTGAACTGTATTTTGCTGACGAGCGGGGATTTACGCCGTATGTGCGTTGGGGTAAGGATTATCTTTACTTTGAGCCTGATGGTATCGATGGAGAGAAAAATGCATTTCTCTATTTTTTTTCTCCTGTTTCCGAGGTGGAGAATGTTGATCATGCCTGCCATGTAATCAAAACAGAAGAGAGTCATTATGTTCAGGTGAAAGCTCAATTTGATGCAGTCAGCTATGATGTATCTGATGCGTATGTGGATGCCATGGCCCGCATGGTGAAGAAATACATACGCTACAATAAGCAGACGGGAGAATATTTGGAGCAGGAATATCAGAGACTTCTGGGTGAAGGAAAGGTGCTGGGAGTTCATTTCAGAGGAACAGATTTCCGAAAGGGTTATAATAATCATCCTATTCCGGTACAGATTGAACAGGAGATTGAGAGGGTCCAGGAGCTGCTTGATCAATCCGGATATGACAGGATTTTTCTGGCTACGGATGAGCAGGCGGCTGTGGATCGCTTTCGGGCTGCGTTTGGAGAGAAGGTTTGTATTTACGAAGATACCTTTCGAGATCAGGGAACGGATGAATCGATCGCTTTTAGTGATGATAAGCGGAAGCAGCATCGCTATCATCTGGCGCGAGAGGTGGTACGGGATCAGTATGCATTGACGCGTTGCGATGGACTGGTGTGTGGTTATTCGAATGTGACATTTATTGCACGTGTTATGCGGCGAGCGTGGTATGACAGAAGCTGGGAAGATTTTGTACTGATCGATAATGGCCTCTATCATAATAATAATGCTTTTTCACAGAGCAATAACAGTCGAAAAAGAGCAAGAAGGTAAGGAATTGACGTTAGACTATTTAACGTTTTGCCATTTTGTGGTATACTCACTGATAATGATAAAATTTGAATGGATGGAGGTATCGACAATGGATAGAACAATTACAGCTATTGTACCGGTGAAAGGCAACAGCACCAGATTGCCGAATAAGAACATACTCCCTTTTGCGGATTCTAATCTGCTGATTCATAAGATCAGGCAGCTTAAGCAGGTGGAGGGTATCACGGATATCATCGTGTCATCGGACTCGGATGAAATGCTGCAGATGGGGAGGAAAGAAGGAGTTACAGCGATAAAACGACCGACTCAATATGCCGATGAATCAGTACCTTTCGGTATGTTTCTTGAATATATCAGTGATGAGATGCCCAATGAGCATATTATGTGGGCCTGCGCTACCTCTCCTTTGGTTGAGCCATATCTTTATGAGAAGGCTATCAAGACATATTTTGATAAACTTGAGGAAGGGTATGATTCTCTGATTACATGCTGCCCTTATCAGACTTACCTGCTTGATGAAAAGGGACCGCTTAATTTCAGTATGGGGCTGTCACATAAGAATTCTGAGCAGCTGCCGATGTTGTATCACTTTACCAATGGTATTAATCTGGCGCCAAAGGTAAAGCTGAAAGAGTGGCACTATAATTACGGACCGAATGCATATAGATTGTTGATCAATAAACGTGAGGCAGCAGATATTGACGATGTATACGATTACGAAATGGCAAAAGCGATGTATGCTATGAATGATCCGAAACCGACCAGATAGCGCATGGCGGTACAGGATTGGAGGCACATGCTTAAAGGCAGAAGATAGCAGTTTATATGGTTTGTAAGCTGATATGTGGGGTGAATATGTCAAATATTAAATTGCTGGATTGTACGTTGAGAGACGGTGGGTATATTAATGACTGGAATTTTGGGTTTCACACGATTAAGAGCATTATCCGTAAATTGGTGGATTCGCAGACAGACTATGTGGAGATTGGCTTTCTGAGAAATTGTGAATATGACAGGAACAGGAGTCTGTTTAACAATTGTGGGGAGATGCTTCCGATTTTGCCTGAGAAACGAGGAAACACTATGTTTACTGCGATGGCTTTGCATAATAAATATGACGTGCACAAGCTGGAACCATATGATGGGAAAACAATCGATGCAGTGCGAGTGACGTTTCATGATTATGATATAGATGAAGGACTTGCATTCGTTCGCAGTGTGAAAGCAAAAGGTTATAAAGTGTTTTGCAATCCGATTAATATTATGGGGTATTCCGACACGGAGATATTAGAGCTGCTTAAGAAAGTAAATGAGATTCAACCTTATGCATTTTCTGTTGTGGATACGTTCGGCTCCATGATGCGGGAGGATCTTCAGAGAATATATTCTTTGATCGAACATAATCTGGATCCAGCGATCATAATCGGGTTACATTTGCATGAGAATCTTGCTCTGTCTTATTCGTTGGCGCAGGATTTCATTTCAATAAAGGCAAGTGGGAGAGGAAGTGTAATCGATGGTTCCATGCTCGGTATGGGAAGAGTGCCAGGCAATCTATGTCTGGAACTGATCATGGATTATATGAACAGAGCACAGGGTACTGTCTATGATGTAAATCCGGTCTTAGATGGTATCGACGACCATATTGCACAGTTAAAGCAGATTGAACCGTGGGGATACAGTACAGCTTATGCTCTTTCTGCCAAGTTTAATTTGCACAGAAATTATGCGGAATTTCTGCTGAATAAGGGCAGGCTGCGGGCAAAGCAGATCAATCAGATTCTGGCAAGTATCGAGGACCATAAGAAGACGGCTTATGATGAGGAATACGTAGAAGAGCTTTATCAGAAATTCCAGAATCATGAGGTGGATGACGGACAACTTTTGGCCGATTTAAGACAAGAAGTGTCCGGGCAGCATATTTTGATTTTGGCGCCAGGGTATAGTCTGATAGAGAAACAGGCGGAGATTAACGCTTTTATTAAGCAACAGGATCCTATAATATTTTCGGTGAATTTTGTGCCGGAACAGTATCGGGTTGATTATATCTTTTGCTCCAATGCCACGAGATATGAGGCGCTTGAGGGTAAAAAAGGAGACAGAGGCATTCTGGTGACTTCTAATCTGATGGATGTATGCGATGAGAAGATGTTCCTCAGTTATTCGGATCTTTGCTTTGATGAGAAAGGAAAATGTGATAACAGTGCTATAATGTTGCTGAAACTTCTGCTGAAATTGGAGGTTCGGGAGGTTTATGTGGCAGGGTTTGACGGATACCGTACAGAGGGTGTTAATTATATTGCTTCTTATATGATAAACCAACATACTAAGGGACAGGAAGTTAACCGACGAAACAAGCGATATGTTGCTGATATCAGGAAACAGATGAAAATTGTATTTTTGACGGATTCTGTTTACGAAGAGAAGACCTGACGAATCCTGTCTGATCAAGTGAGGATGTCCTATGCAAAAAGAATGTAACTATCATAAAATTAAATATCTTATCATAGATGTAGATGGCACCATGACAGATGCCGGAATCTACTATGATGAACATGGAAATGAACTCAAGAAATTTTGTACCAAAGATGCTGCCGGATTTTTTACCGCTAAGCAGGCTGGCATTAAGATCATGGTCCTGACAGGCAGGGAGTGTGCTGCCACGACAAGGAGAATGCAGGAAATGAAGGTGGATTTTCTGGTACAGAACAGGAAAGACAAGCTTGCATATCTGGAAGAGTTTATACAGGAGGAAAGCATCGGTTATGAAGAACTGGGATATTTGGGAGATGATTTAAACGATTTGGCAGGTATGTCTCATGTAGGGTTTGCAGGATGCCCGGCGGATGCCTGTGAGGAGATTAAGGCGGTCTGTCATTATGTTTCTTCGGTCAAAGCGGGGCATGGGGCAGTCAGGGATATCATATCGCATCTGTTAAAACAGCGTGGGGAGTGGGAAGCCGCGGTTTCTTCTGTATATGGTGCCGGGGTTTAGTGTGAGGTTAAAGATGAAGCAGCGGATGAATATATACATTACTACTGGGCGAAAAAATCTGAAGTATGCATATGTTGCGATCAAATCCCTCTTTATAAATAATCAGGACAGAGAGATACATCTGTATGTGGTATCGGAAGACCTGACTTCTGAAGATATGCAGCATGAAAATGTGCTGGCAGAGCAGTTTGGACATCAGATTCATATTTTGCGGTTTGACGAAGAAAAGGCAGCACAGTATATTCATATTGGCAAGAAGGATCATTGGCCGATTGGAACGATGTCCAGTTATTGGCTTTTTCATGAACTTTTGCCGGACGTGGTAGATCGGATTATGGTAATTGAATCGGATACGGTAATAACGGGTAATCTGTCTGAAATTTATGATATGGATTTTGAGGATACATATGTGATCTGTCCCGGACCGGAACATAAACCGTCTAACCATAGGAATTTTATGAGCAGGATTGGCGGAGATACTTTAACTTTTGTTTTGTCAATATATGACGTAAGCAGGATACGGCGTGAATTTAGTTTACAGGATATTCTGAATGTGGATGATAAGGTGAAAAAACTGGCAGGATATTCCCAAATGGAATTTACTTTTGGTTTATTATTTAAAGATCACATTAAATATGTACCAGGAAGGATTTCCTGCATTGATGAGAATGAGCGTTACATTGAAGAATTGGGATATGACTATATTGTAGAGTGCGAGAAAACGGTGAAGATTCTTCATTTTTCTTCATATAAAGATTATGGGAAGCCCTGGAATCCGGTCAGTATTATGCCGGGATATGTGACTTGGTGGAAGTATGCACAGGGGAGTCCCTATTATAAAGAATATTTCGCGGAGCAGTGGAAACTTTATGATCAGGTAAAGGAAGCCAGAGCCGAGGCAGAAAGCAAGGCCAGTGTTCAAAATATCCTGCTCTTTGCGTTTGGGATGTTGGTGCTTATCGCAGCGGGAACATCAATACTACTGGATGGGTTTATAGGGATAGTTGTTATTATAGAAGGGTTTCTGGCATTAGGGATTAGTATATTAGTACGTAAAATTGGAATTTGGTGTCAAAGGATTAATAGTTAGAGAATATTAGATATAGTTAAAAAGGAGTTTGGATTGAAGATCATGTTTGCAGTTCCCTGTTACTGGCCATCTCAGGACGGGGTTACTCAGATAACGAAATATTTAGCAGAAGGATTGGCGCAAAGAGAGCATGAAGTTCTGGTGTATACCAGCACGGGAAATGGTGGCTTGCAAGAGTTACCGGAAAAAGAGGAGCATGAAGGTGTTCAGATAGAAAGAACGAGAGTCTATGTAAGATGGCCTATGAAATTAAAAGGGCGGAACAGTAGCAGTACACCTGCAAAATATATAGACCGTATCAGGAGTTTTCAGCCGGATGTACTGATAGTAGTCTGTTCTCAGACATGGACACTTGACTGGCTGATTCCGGCATTGGACCGGCTTCCATGTGCCAGGATTTTTTATTCCCATGGGTATTCCAGATTGTCTCAGCAAAATTTGATAGCTGACAAATTAAAACATAGAAATATTTTGGGTGCATACGAGGAATGGAAAGTATGCAAATATTATAGAAAACTTTATCAGATCATTGGCAGATTCGATCTTGCAATCTATCTTTCAGAGTTAAACAATTCTTTTGTTTATGCGAAGAAATATGGTTTATCAAATGGTAAAGTATTGGAAAATGCGATAGAAGACATTTTTATCTCAGAAGAAATGAGACACAGACATGATTTTTTCCAACATTCCAGTATTCAATACCTGTCTATAGCAAACTATAATGATAATAAGAATCAAGATATGCTGCTTAGGGCATTTTGTGAAGCTGATATTGAAAATGCGGTATTACAGTTTGCAGGCTTTGAAGAGAACAGCTATTTGCAGTTGCTTCGGGAGCATTTAAAACAATGGATGCCGGAACAGAGTACAAAAAAGGTAATTTTTAATGTACATCTGACAAGAGAACAAATTTATGACTTGTATAGAACCTCTGATGTTTTTATATGTACAAGCAGGTCTGAGAACTGCCCTATTGTACATTGTGAAGCAGCAGCAACCGGGATGGCAGTAGTCAGTACGGATGTTGGTGATGTCAGGTTGAAAGACGGTATATTATTGATCGAAGATGTGAGTCAACTCAGGACGGCCATAGAGCATTTGTACAGTGACAGGGAGGAAATCTATACCCGCGGCAAAAAGCTCAGATCCTATATGTTGGGAAGAGAATGCCGAGTGACGGATAAGGTGAATTGGCTCGAGAAGGAGATTGAGGCTGCTGTACAGAAAAGGAGATAAATTTGAATAAGACATTACGAAAAGTAGTTGACGCTGCCGGTAAATTAAATTTTATTATGACGGGCAACCAGAAGAAATATGGGATGATGGTTTTTATCATGTCGATTATTTTTGCAATACTGGAGACATTTGGCGTGTCGATCATATTTCCGCTTTTGCAGGCATTTCTTAATCCGGAAGAACTTATGAGGAATGAATATGTTGAGCCTGTTGTTCGACTTCTGGGGCTGGACGACTATCGGGAGATTATTTTTCTGGTCTGTATTGCGATTGTCATTATTTATATATTCAAAAATTCCTTTGGACTTTTGTACACATGGGTCTCCAATAAGTATGCCTGTAAGGTACACAGAGAATTGTCCATACAGATCTTAAATGCTTATATGAAACAAGGATATAGTTTTTTTTCTGAAAACAGCAGTGCAAGACTACTAAATGGACTGGGTGAGGATGTTTCCAGTGTGTATAACATTATTAATTATACGTTTATTTTACTAAGTAAGGCATTTACAATTTTGGGAACGGCAATACTAATTGTTATTGTGACACCGTCTATGTCTATCGTTCTGATGCTGCTGATCGTTTTCTGCTTTGCACTATCCCAGATGCTGTTTAGGAAATCCATGACAAAATATGGGAAACTGGTAAGAGAGTATAATTGCCGGGCATATCAGGCGTCTCTGGAAGCGATTCAGGGAAGTAAAGAAGTGTTGGTAACAAACCGTCAGGATTATTTTGTAAATCAGTATCAAAAATGCTTAATTGGGAGCAATAAGGCGACGATTCGAAATGCAATAGGTGCAAATGCGCCAACATATATTATTGAGGCGGTGTGTGTGACTGGCTTGATGACACTGGTGGCTGTCCGGGTGATGCATGAGGCGGATATTGCCAATATGCTAAGTCAGCTTTCTGTGATCGCAATTGCCGCATTTCGTATTTTACCGGCGTTGGGAAGTGTTCTTAGCTGTGTCAACTCCATTGTTTATCATACACCTTCGCTGGCGGCATCTTATGAGACAATCGAGATGGTTCGCAGACTGGAGAGACAGGAGGAGACGGAAGAGCAGCTTGAGGCGGAGGAACTTGAGAATATTAAGTTTCAGGATGAATTAGTGATTTCACATCTTACCTTTCAATATCCCAGACGGGAGACAGCAGTTTTGCAGGATTTGAATCTGCGCATTCAGAAGGGAATGGCCATAGCATTCATAGGGGCGTCCGGAGCAGGGAAGACGACCCTGGCGGATATTATCCTTAATTTACTGGAGCCTCAACATGGCGAGATTACAATGGATGGATATAATATTAAGAAATTAAAGGGGCAGTGGAATAAGATTGTTGGTTATGTACCACAGTCAGTTTATTTGACAGATGCATCTATAAGAAGGAATATTGCGTTCGGAGTTGAAGAGTCGGAAATTGATGATGACAGGGTGTGGAAAGCATTGGAAATGGCACAGCTTAAGCCCTTTGTTGAAGAATTATCCGGTCAGCTGGATACAGTAGTTGGCGAATGGGGGGTTCAGTTTTCAGGCGGACAGAGGCAGAGAGTGGCAATAGCCAGAGCATTGTATGGGGAACCTGATATTCTTATTTTGGATGAGGCAACAGCAGCACTTGATAATGAGACAGAAAATGCAGTCATGGAGGCTATCGATGCGCTTCAAGGCATCAAGACCATGATTATAGTAGCGCATCGTCTGACAACCATTAGAAATTGTGATAAGATTTATGAAATTAAGGATGGGCAGGCCATTGAGCGACAAAAAGAAGATATATTCCGTAATATTTAGTTTGATACAGAGAATAAAAAACAACAAAAAAGGTATCAGCGATCTGTTGATTTATATAGTATTCAGTGTATTCATGGTTCTCGCAATTGGTAATAAAGAAAATTTGTATGTAGACGAGGTATACAGCTATGGATTAGCCAATCACACTGAGGGAAGTATGATGTTTGTTGAGGAGGGGTATACCTATTACCCTTCCAGTACTCCATGGATGAACTATATGACGGTGGATTCTGAGAACCGATTTGATTACAGAACGGTATGGGCAAATCAGAAAGCGGATGTACATCCGCCATTGTACTATGTGATTCTTCATACAATATGTTCTTTTTTCCCTGAAAGTTTCACTATATGGTTTGCCGGGATGATAAATTTCTTATCAGCTTTAGGAACGTTGTTTTTTTTTAGAAAAACAGTGCTGGTTTTGACGGGAGATGTGAGAATACAGAAATTGATTTCCCTTGCGTTTGTTTGTTCAGCAGGAATTTTGTCTGCGGCCACTTTTTTGCGTATGTATATGCTTGCCATGCTTTGGGTAACGGCATTAACCTGCCTGATGGTCATGCATACAGGAACATACAGTAAGAAAAAATTTTATCTGATGCTTTTTTTATGTACGATCGGCGGTGCATTAACACATTATTATTGCATAGTGTTTGCGGTATTTATCAGCATCGTATACGGATGCATTTTAGTGAGACAGAAGTGTTGGAAAGGAGCAGGATTCTTCTGCCTGGTTCAGGGAACAGCGGCTGTGGTGTCAGTTGTTGTTTTTCCGTCCATGATCACGCATATGTTTAGCAGTGGAAGAGGGCAGGAATCTGCAAATAATTTGATCGGCAGCTCGTTATCAGCCGGATTGAGCAGAATTAAATGGTTTTTTGAGATATTGGATGAAGAATTGTTTGGCGGCATTCTCATTTATTTGTTTGTTGTTATGTTAGCTATATTGATTGTGTGTGGATGCTGCCACAGATGTTCAAGCCTGACTGAGGAAAAGAAAGTAACCGTGGAGCGATACCTTATCATTACTATACCAGTGATCTTATATTTCCTGCTGGTTTCAAAGATAGCTGTTTTTGTTACAGACCGTTATATGTATCCTGTATATGCCGTCTTATTCTTAGGAGTATCCTGTGCATTGGGTAGTTGGATGAAGAGCAGAAGCAGGCAATATTATATATATATATTAGCAGTTGTTGTGGCTGTTATGACTGTGAACGGATGGAAAAGCATGGAGTGGGAATATTTGTATAAGCCTTCAGCAGCATTTTTGGATACTGCATCGTCTTACGCAGAGGTGGATTGTATTTATGTTTATGATAAACCATGGAAGACTAATCCGGCGTATTATGAAGTATCAAATTATCATAGCGTGACATTTTTCACAATAGAACATTTGGCTATGTTGAGTGATTCGGAGATTTCTTCGAGATATAGGCTTCTTGTGGCGGTAACAGGCGATGATGAAGTGATATTGAACCGGATTATGGATTTATGTCCAGAACTTAATACCTATGAGTATCTGGGCGGATATGGATATACCAATACCTATTATCTCTACGGAACGTGATATCTGATCAGAAACGGAGGAGAATATGATAACCAGGGAAGTCAGTATGTTTTTAAGGGGAATAGGGACACTGCTGGTTATTTTAGCACATTATTCTCAATGGTATATTACGGTAGAAAGTGGTAATGTTATATGGTATTTGATGACCAAACTGGGTAGATACGGGGTGGCTGTTTTTTTTCTGGTGTCGGGATATGGACTCGTATTCAGTGCAAAGAAGGGCCTGGAAGCCAGATGGATCATACGGCGTGTCATGCATGTATATTTTCCTTATTTTTGTATAGAGGG
>VSOD01000449.1 GCA_009774655.1 Lachnospiraceae bacterium | reverse complement strand
GATTATGAAGGAGAAGACTTCCGGTTACGGCGGGCAAGGCTACAGCGGCGGGACGGGTTCTCAGGGCAGCTACGGCGGCTTTGGCTATGGGCCGTTCTGGTCCTTTGGCTATGGCGGCTTCGGGCAAAGCCAGGAAACGGGCTATGAAGAGGAGGCTCATCTGCGGGCGGCAGGCAACTATATCCGGAACGGCTATTACAGGGAGGCGCGCACGACGCTGGACAATATGGCGGAGCGGGAGAGGAACGCCAGATGGTACTATTACAGCGCGGTGGCTCACTCCGGGCTTGGCAGCAACGTGGCGGCGCTGGAACATGCGAGAAGGGCGGCGGCGCTGGAGCCGGATAATATCAATTATCGCAGTCTGGTACAGCAGCTGGAGAGCGGCGGCAGCTGGTACAGACAAAGGCAGGCTTCCTACGGGTATCCGACTTTTGGCGGCGGGGATCTGTGTATGAAACTCTGCTGTCTGGAAATGATGTGCAATCTGTGCTGCTGCGGCGGCGGATACGGCGTGCGGGGGATGGTCTGCTGCTGACCGTGTAAAGGTTGCATAAATCGGAACGAATCGGAAATCCTTATTCTATAAAAAATAGAAAAGGAGAGAGAACGATGAAAGAAGACCGATCGATTGGGCCGGAACTGGCCATGAGCGCACTTGATGAGATTCCCGAAGTAAAAAGCGACGCCAGGGATATTGTGGGGCTGGTGAAAAGCAGCGGCCGCATTACCGGGTATCAGCTTTCAGACGGTAACACCGTCTCGAAAGAGGATGGTGTGGCAATGGCTAAAAACGGTGAGATCAAGGGCGTCGGCATCGCTGAGGGCGCTTTCTGATTTTCTCGGCAGATATTATGGAAAGAAAACGATCATCCTTCTGGATGAATATGATACACCCATGCAGGAGGCGTACGTCAATGGGTATTGGAGGGAGATGGTCGCTTTTACCAGAAGCCTGTTTAACGCGACATTTAAGACGAATCCGTATCTGGAACGCGCTATTATGACAGGGATCACGAGGGCCAGCAAAGAGTCAATCTTTTCTGATCTGAATAATCTTGAGGTAGTGACTACAACCTCAGAGAAGTATTCTGACTGTTTCGGGTTTACAGAGGAGGAGGTCTTTGCAGTATTAGAGGAATACGGTCTGTCTGATCAAAAGCAGAAGGTAAAGGACTGGTATGACGGATTCTCTTTTGGAAAAAGAAAGGATATCTACAATCCGTGGTCTATCATTAATTTTGTTGATAAGAAGAGAGTCGGTGCGTACTGGGCCAATACCAGCGCCAATCGTCTGGGGGAAAAACTGATCAGAGAGGGTAAACCGAAAGTTAAGCAGGCTTTTGAAGATCTGCTTGACGGCGGAACGCTTCATATGGAAATAGATGAACAGATCGTCTATGACCAGTTATCGGCGAAGAAGAATGCGGTCTGGAGCCTTTTTCTTGCCAGTGGTTATCTGAAAGTAGCCGGCACTGTATTTGAGGAAAGAACAGGGCGCATGTATTATGACCTGACGCTGACCAATAAAGAAGTGCATATCATGTTTGCCAATATGGTTCAGGACTGGTTTGCGTGGAATGATGATTACAATGATTTCATCAAGGCATTGCTGCTTGGAGATGCGAAAGCGATGAACCTGTATATGAACCGTGTGACAACGGAAATGTTCATCTTCTTTGATACGGGCAAAAGCCCGCAGGGAGAGCCGGAACGCTTCTACCATGGGTTTGTGTTGGGACTGATGGTGGAACTGGAGGACAGGTATGTGATCACGTCCAACAGGGAAAGCGGTTTCGGCAGATATGATGTGATGTTAGAACCCAGAAGCCTGGCGGCAGCGGCGGCATTGCAGGGAAAAGACGCTGCGCCGCACAAGGACGTTCCGCCAGACGCTATTATCATAGAGTTTAAGGTACAGGACACGGAGGAGACAGAACTGACTGAAACGGTACGCAGCGCCTTAAAACAGATCGAGGAGCGGAATTATCAGGCATCCCTGATCGCCAGAGGGATTCCAAAGGAACGGATCCGGAAGTATGGCTTTGCTTTCTGCGGTAAGAGAGTGCTGATAGCGCAACAGGGTCCGGTGTGTCTCCAGTAATACATAAGATACGCTTCGTCTAAGAGATTTCCACACAATGGATGGCGGGATCGTCAACCAGTTTGACGGCTGTTGTTGGCTGTTCAATATTTTAAACTGGAGGTAACCGTAGACCGGCACCTCCATCATCTGCTCTGTCCCCCCCTTGGCAGACAAGCATTATCGCCGTGGCGCTAGTCCACCGCCTTGATCCTCTCCACAAGCGACAGCTTCCTGGTGTAGCGTACCGCGCAGATGGAGAATACCGCCTGGACAAGCAGGAGGGCGGCGGCAAACAGCGTTACCTGCAGAACCGGGAAGTGATAGGTGACTTTCCCGAACAGACCAAGCTGATCGAAGCTGCGGCAGATCAGGATACTGCACACCGTTCCCAGCGTAAGGGTGGCCGACAGTGTGATGCCTACATAGTACAGGCATTCATAGGAGAGCATGGCGGAGAGCTGTCTGTTGCTCATGCCCACGGACTGGAAGATGCCGAATTCCTGCTGGCGGGCCAGAAGGTTTGTGATCAAAGTGTTGGCGAGATTGATCAGTGAGAAGAGGAATACAAAGATCAGGATCCCGTAATACTTTCTCATTTCGTCCTGCAGGCTGACTTTGATCTCGGCCGTCCTGTCGCCCAGTACGGAGATCGTAATATTGTCGCTTGTCACGGTGTCGAATACGGCCTGCCGCAGCTGTTCGCTGTCCTTTTTCGTATGCAGATTGAGGGCAGTGGTAAAGTCGTCGATCTCCGGATAGAGGACTGCCAGTTCTTCCGTGGGCAGGATGAAGAAGCAGCTGGGGCCGATCTGGGGGTGTTTCACGATCCCCTGCACGGTATAAGTCTTCGTCTGCCCACTGTAGGATTCAAGAGTAACGGTATCGCCCGGCTGATACTCCGTATGGTAGACGGTCTTTAAGGTGCTGCCGCCGGGGCTGACCAGAATACCGTTCTCATGAAGCAGCCGCCTATGATCCACAAAGCCGTCCAGGATCATGTCTTCGGTGAAAAGTGCCGTCATCTGTTCTTCGTTAAATCCGGTCACGTGAAAAGGCTCCCCTTCCCAGATTTCCGGTATCTGTACGCAGGCCTGATCATAAGTGGTGATATAGTCTATACCGGGGAGTGCGGACAGCTTTTCCTGCAAAGCCCGGCCCAGAGGATTTTCCTGCTGGAGTTTTGGCACATCGGGACCGCTGAAGTCTTTGTGCGGACCTAGATCCAGCAGATAGGCGCTGTGATCGCCAAACTGCGAAAGCGCCATGTCATCTGCGTCGATGGAATCCGCATAGGCGGAGACGCAGAGCAGTAAAATACCGGTCAGGCTAAGGGAAAGAGAGGTCACGAAAGCCTTCTTGCGGCTGCGGGAAAAGTTCATGCGTGCCAGCCGGGGCAGCGTCAGAGGGCGGGGATTATGCCTGGGAATCCTGCACTCCTGCTGTTGGGAATAGACGGTAGTCCT
>VSOD01000448.1 GCA_009774655.1 Lachnospiraceae bacterium | reverse complement strand
GTCATAGAAGAATTGATGGGAGATGGTAAAATGTGTCAGGCATTACTGGAGATCATGGAGCCGCACCTGCTGCTCAGAGAAAAAGAAGGAATGGAAGAAGGCATTAAAGAGGGTATTAAAGAGGGCATCAAACGTGGCATTAACGAAGGTATCAACGGAACGGTGGATACTTTGAGAGCGTTTGGCCATGGAGATCTGGAAATAAAAAATGCGATCATGCAAAGGTATGCTCTTTCTGAGGAAGAGGCAGAGGGATACTTGTATCAAAAGTCATAATACAGCATGACATCTGCGTCTGTATTGGGAGTGGATAACATAGATGAAAAAACGACAGAGGTTTTATAAAGAAATTGTACAAGAAAAGATTTTTCTCAGTTTTTATTTTGACAGCATGTGTGAGTCTGTTGTATCATTTGAACCTTTTGCATGAAAACGAAAAAATGTTTTTATGCAGGGCAGTGCCGGAAGGATACGAGGCGGTTCTGTTTGGAAAAGGGAATAAGGCAGTTTTTTCAATGGTTTATCCAGAAGAACCGGGAATTGTCAAGATAGCGGAAGAAATTCTGGAGATTAGCGTGAGTACAGGGAATCCAAGTCGATATGTATTTTATTTTGACAGACAGCGATCTATAATGTCAGAAACCTTTTTTAATCCTATACTATTTGATAACAAGTATGTCGCTTATATGAAAGATGATAGATTGATCTTGGCGGATATCTTTCGCGAAGGGATATTAGAGTTGGAAATCGTAAGAGATTTCAGCGAAATGGCAGATCCTGTTTCATCAATTATATCGGTGGAAATGCTGGAGGGTGGGGAAATTCTATTGCAATATTATCAAGGAGAAGACATGGAGATAATGTCGGAGATGATCGAGCCAATGGAAACAGCGCATGTAAAGCAGGACGAGATAGCATTATGTCCTTTCGGACGGTTTGGCCGCAAACTGTAGCCGAGAGGGAGCGGCTGGAGAAGATGGTCAGATTGATAGAAAGTGCCGAGAAACTGACAGGCAAGGCAGAAAGAGAGTTTGCAGATTCGGTTTTGGAAGTAAGCATAGGAGCAAATAAACAGGTCATAGAAGAATTGATGGGAGATGGTAAAATGTGTCAGGCATTACTGGAGATCATGGAGCCGCACCTGCTGCTCAGAGAAAAAGAAGGAATGGAAGAAGGCATTAAAGAGGGTATTAAAGAGGGCATCAAACGTGGCATTAACGAAGGTATCAACGGAACGGTGGATACTTTGAGAGCGTTTGGCCATGGAGATCTGGAAATAAAAAATGCGATCATGCAGAGATATGCTCTTTCTGAGGAAGAGGCAGAGGGATATTTGTATCAAAAGTCATAATACAGCATGATTCATCGTACAAAAAGTTATTGAGCAATTCGGCGTGCCTTTATCCTGTTATTGGGAGATGAGGGACGCCGTTTTTTATGCTGTCATCTGTGTCTGTATTGGGAGTGGATAACATAGATGAAAAAACGATGGCGTGATGCAAAATGATACAAAAATAATGCAGAGCCGCGGTAAAATATAACAGGTATATTTGCTCATGTGAGATAAAGAAGTAAATTTCGATTTCCTGTCCTGGTGTGTCCTCCTATGCAACGGCGATTTTTAGTTTTTGGGTTAATGGATATGTTCATCATAAAAATCTAAAAAATCCTCGAACAACTCCAAATCCAATGAATTACACCATTTTTCCCTGTCAAGGTTTTGATATATATAATTAGCTTTATCCTCCGAAAACCGTTCCCTGTTTTCCTCTGTGTTATAGTCATAGTCAAGCGTTTTGAGCCATTCATCAAATTTCGCATTAAACTCATTGCGATATGTGTCGTCATTGAAATAGTTATGTCCTTTATTCTCAAGAGGAATAAAGCTAAATCGGGAATCGTCCTTGTATTTTTCGTAATAAATTTCGTAACCGTATTCGGCTGGAACAACTTCATCATCAAAGCTATGTACAATCATAACAGCGGCATTGCTTTTTGAGAAGCCGTCCAACGCAGTATTTGCGGCATACCCGCCATATTGAATCCTCTCATGCAGTTTCACAAATGGTAACATCAAATAAATACCATTTCCTACCTGTTTTTTCCCCCCGGCTTCAAACAGATTCGGTGAAGCGTTAAAACCCGAACACGCTATAACGGCTTTTACTTCGGGGTGGTATGTAAGCACACTGCAAACACTGTAGCCGCCCCAGCTATGCCCGAATAAAACGATTGGCAGACTTGGGAATTTCCCGCTTTCTTCCACAAATGTGATTGCATAGTCAAGGTCAATTACTCCCTGTGGAAGTCCTCCGACTCCCTCACCCTCGCTTTCATCATTTCCCGTAGCGTCATAGGAGAAAACATAATATCCATGACAGGCAAAATAATTCACGCAATCCATATAAGAATTATGTCCACCTCCACCAAAGCCATGTGCCATTACAACGATACCACGCTGGTTTTCTCCCGAACTATACATATATCCCGCCAGTTTCTGCCCCTCGTTGGAACTAAACTCATATTTCGTGCGGTGCAATCCGTCAAAGTCATCAACATAGAGCATAAGCGGCTCATAGCTCTCAAATCGCTGGTTAAAATTCTCGTTATACACCATTACAGACAATACCCAATCGCCGGCAATTATTAGTACAGCCATGATAGCTGATACAATAAAGAGAATCTTTTTCTTTTTAGATTTCGGTTTCATTTTTTTCATATCCTTTTCGACTTATTGATGTGTCGGAAAATTCCGATTTACCGTTATTATACACTTGTTTTGCCTAAATGAAATAAATATTTATACTTCATGTTTATCAAAACGGAACTTAAACAGGGCAGCAACAAGCCTGGATTTTATGCTGTCCTCGGGATCCCTGTCAATATGCACGTTTTCAATGGCGGCAATTCGGATTCGCTTGCTGTAATGTTGTAAAACCTCGTCCATGGCTTCCGGCTCTCCGTTGGTTGCCCGGACAATCGTTTCATAGGGTAAAAGGTTCAGATTTCCCATGCGTTGATAGCTGCAAAGCGTATGACGGTCTTGCAATAGCCATTGAAATAAATCAGCAGAAAGGGTATTTTTGAATAAACTTCCTTTACTGATACCGGCTTTTTTGACAATTCGATTTGTAGCACTGTTTTCATAACCATAATCGGCAAATTTGGAAACACCTGCCAGAAAGATTTTTTACTGTTTTTCGGTATTCAGTCCCAAAAATAAAGGTGTCGGAACTATAATCTCCATTCTTCAATGACCATCAGATCACCTCGTATGTTTAATTTTAGCATATTTGTCAATTAAATTTCAACATTCCCTTCAGTTCTTCGTGTTAAGTTTATCTTTAGTCTCCCCGTCAACAAAATTTTGTAGGCCAAATGAAAATTCTTTACTGTATATGAGCATTATATCAGGGACGACATTTATCAGGTTTATACGGAATCAGACAGGAAAAGTTTCATAAAGAAGTTGTACACGAAAAAAATTTTTCTCAGTTTTTATTTTGACAGCATGTGTGAGCCTGTTGTATATTGAGCAGCTGGAGATTGCG
>VSOD01000447.1 GCA_009774655.1 Lachnospiraceae bacterium | reverse complement strand
GTGTAGATGTGGGGGCAAAAAGCGATATACACAAAATTATCCGTGATCTGGCAAAAGAAAAGGGAATTGGAGTTATTGTCATTTCGGATGATCTTTATGAGATTAAGCAGGTTTGCAGCAGAGTGTTCATTATGAAGGACGGAAGATTTTCAGATATGTTTAAGAGTACAGACAAATCAACAGATGAAATACAGGATCTGTTGACAATGGATAAAGGGGGTACTGCATGAAAAAGATATTGAATTCCAATCAAGTGATGCTTCTTGTTCTGTTTGCGGTACTCTGGCTGGTCTTTGGTATAATTAATCCTACTATATTAAGTGTGGCAAACGTATATGCACTTTTGAGAAATTCTATTGTGCCGGCTGTTTTTTCTTTGGGGCTGATGCTGATCATGGCTCAGGGCGGTATTGACCTTTCTTATAATATGATTGGGGCGTTTGCTGCTTACGTATCTGTTTTCATTCTTACGAAAACGGGAAATATGGATGTTCCGCTGATTGTGATTTTTTTGATGGCGATGGCAATGGGGGCATTCCTGCAGTTAATAAACTGGGTTTTAATTGATAAAATACAACTGGAGTCATTTATAGGTACATTGGGAATGCAGTTGGTCTTAAAAGGGTTCATTCTTGCATTTATAAGTACGGCGTATATTTATACACTTCCAAATGCTTTGACAGGATTTGGAAAAATGTATTTAGCGACAGCGCCTTTTGCAGAGGGAACGGAATCTGTACTCCATGTGGGAATTTTGTTTGTGATCGTGTTGTATGTGATGGTTCATTTGATGATGCAGTATACAAATTTGGGCAGACAGATATATGCTGTAGGAGGGGATATTGACTCTGCGCGGCGGGCAGGCATTAATGTGTCCCGGATCCGGTTTGCGGTTTTTGCCATGGCAGGTGCGATCTGTGGGATCGGAGGGGTGTTACACGACGCATTGATCCGTTATTCGCTGCCCTATCCAACAGATATCGTAGGACAGGAACTTTTAGGGATTGCGGCAGTGACTCTCGGAACTGGCGCTGTGCCGAAAGCAAAGGGGATGGTAACGGGAACCCTGATAGGAATTTTGCTTTTGAAATTTATCTCAACGAATCTGATCATGCTGGGAATTCCGTCTTACTGGCAGGATTTTATTTCAGGAATCATTATACTGGCAGGTCTTCTCAGTCAGGTGAGGCGGAAACCGCGTGCGAAATTATTGGGAAAGGAGGTGGCATAACCATTGAAATGTTCATTTATGAAAGATAAAGAATTGATAAAAATGCTGTTGATCACTTTAAGCATTTTTTGTGCTATGACGGTGCTCAGGCCAAGTCTTTTCCTTTCCGGAACCAATTTTACTTCTATGGGGTATCAGATTCCTGAACTGGGTCTGTATTCCGCAGCAATGACCATTGCGATGTTGTCTGGAGGAATAGATCTTTCTATTGTTGGGATTGGAAACTTGTGCAGCATTATCTGTACCTATATTCTGCATTATGCATTTGTACAGGAATATCAGGGAATTTGGCTTGTGCTGTTTATAATATCAGGGATTTTGATATCGTTGGCAGCAGGCGCAGTCTGCGGTCTGTTTAATGGACTGGTGATCGCATATGGAAAAATTACTCCTATGCTTGCGACTATGGCAACTTCATCAATTTTTACCGGACTGGCAATTATTATCACAGGTGGAAAGCCTGTATCTAAGGTACCGCCGGAATTCACTTATTTTGGGAGTCATGCGTTCTTATATGTGCCTCTTCCGCTTTGGCTTCTGGCAGCAGTGCTTTTAATGACAGCGTTCATTATTAATAAGACTAAATTGGGATTTGAACTTAAATTTGTCGGGACGAATCTGAAGGCAAGCAGCTATACAGGAATAAACACAAAGCTGGTTCAGATCAAGACGTATATGATAAGTGGCATTATCTGTGCAATTTGTGGAATGGAGATTCTTTCCAGAACAGATACGGCTAAGGCGGATTATGCATCAACATATGTATTCCAGGCTTTGTTGTGCGCGGTACTTGGATCCACCAATCCCAATGGCGGTTTTGCAAAAATATCGTGTCTTGCATTGGCTCTTGTATCGCTCCAGTTTTTATCCAGTGGCTTTAATATGCTCAGACTGGGAGGATATTTTAAAGAATTTACATGGGGTCTTTTGCTTATTTTTGTGTTAAGCTTAAATTGTTTGAATACATGGCTTAGAAACAGAAAATATGTAAAGAAAAACTAACAACAAAAGAGAGGTACGATTATGTTTTTACAAGAACGGCAGGAAAAAATTTTAGAGTATGTCAATAAGCATGAAAAAGCCAGCACAAAGGAATTGAGTCAGATGTTTCAGATTTCTCTGGTCACAATACGTTCGGATATCAATGAACTGGATCGGAAAGGGCTTCTGCTTAAAACCCATGGGGGAGCAATGTCGTTGCTTGGAAAGTTTGACTTTGAAACACCGTCTTTTGTAAAAGACATGATAAATGTGGACGCCAAAAAGAAAATAGGTGAAGCGGCAGCGTCACTGATCTCTGATAATGATGTGATTATACTGGATTCCGGAACAACAACACTGCAGGTTGCAAATGCGATCACAAAGAAAAATATTACGGTTATTACCAATGATTTAAAAATAGCCCTGGTTCTTGCAGAAAAAGGGATTTCTGTTATCATGCCGGGAGGAACGGTTGTACCTAATATATATGCGGTAAGCGGGACGGATACAGAAGATTTTTTTCGCAGGATCAGAGCGAATAAACTTTTTCTCGGAGTGGATGCGATTGATTTTGACGAGGGGATTTCCAATCGGACACTGCGGGATGTGGGCGTAAAAAAAACAATGATAGATGCAGCAAAGAAAGTTATTGCGGTATGCGATCATTCCAAATGCGGCAAGACCGTATTTGCTATGCTCTGTAAAACGGACAGACTGGATATGTTTATAACGGATGAGCTGGGCAGTGAGGATAGAAAGAATCTGCTGCTGAAGGGAGTTGAACCGATCGTGACCAGTGAGAAAATAAGAAAGGCGCCTTGCGGAGAAGAAAATGAAGAAAAGGATAGAGAAGAATCTTGAACAGCTTGCATTGCTACCCGGACTGTCGGGGCATGAACAGAAGGTTGCCGCTTACATGAAAGAACAGTTTCAGAAAACGGGACTGCAGGCCAGGATTGATACTATGGGAAACTGTATTGCAAAAATTGAAGGAACAGATCCAAAATCACCGGTTATTATGGTATTTTCACATATGGACAGTCTGGGTTTTTTGGTCAAGTATATCGAAGAGGACGGATTTTTAAGGCTGGAACGACTGGGAGGTATTCCGGAAAAAGTGCTTCCTTCCACCCCGATACAGGTACAGGCCAAAAACGGTGAAATGTATGAAGGTGTGATTGGTGTCAAGGCTCATCATGTGACGCCTCCGGAGGAAAAGTATGTTGTGGACAAATATACAAAGCTGTTTGTTGATATTGGGGCAAAGAGCAGGAAGGAAGTGCTCTCTCTAGGAATCGAAACAGGGGCTCCGGTGGTTTATAAGCCTAAATTCCAGCGTTTGATTAATGACCGGGTTTATTT